>JANXBR010000043.1 GCA_025060625.1 Thermodesulfovibrio sp. | reverse complement strand
TTTCAGGACCTTTTTTTCATGCCAAACTTGTCAAAGATCGTTGATAGAGTAGTGGATTCTCATTTTGCGGATAATCTCATCCGCAAGTGTATTTTTATACCATATCATTTATTCATTCGTCAAGAGATATTCTCTTGCAAGAACTATTAAAATTTTGTATAATTTTTCAAAAAATTATTTGATTAAGAAATTAAGAGAGAAACTTAATTGATTGCAGAGTTTGCCTTATTAAGTAATATTGGAAAAATTATCTGTTGGTCAGACAGTCTTTTTTCTAATGATGAGTATTTAGAAAAAGGTTTTTCATGGTGTGAGAAAATATTTATAAAGGAGAAAATACAGTCTTTCTCTGAACTTGATAAATTTAAAAGACTCATAAATAAGGTTCAAAGCATAATTTGTGAAAAAGAGGATAATTCACTGTATCCACTTATTTCTGCCTTTCTCTCAATAAGAAATCCAAAGGATTTAAAAAGCTATCCAGAAAAGGTTGTTTATTATCAGCCTGAACAGATTTTTACAACTTCCATTGAAGAAAAACTTTCACAAAATGTGTTTTTAAAAATCCTTGAAGCTATTGAGAAAGAAGTGAAAACTCTAAATAAATCAATGAATTTTGAAGGACTTTTAATTATATTTGAAAAATACCTAAGCAACATACCTTACAAAGCAGGAAAAGTTGATATCTCTCTTTTTAGATTCAGTGCTTTCATAGCTGCAGTTACTCTCTGTGCTTATATCTATCTAAGGGAAAAGTATGGAGAAATTTGGCATGAAGAGATTGAAAGCTTAGACAGGCAAGATAGTCCTTTTCTTTTTATATATGGTGATATTTCGGGAATTCAGAAGTTTATATACACTATTTCATCAAAGGGTGCTTTAAGGTCTTTAAAAGGGCGTTCTTTTTTTATTGAGCTATTCTGTGAACATGTAATAAACGAGTTTATTGAGAATCTCAATCTTACCAGAGCAAATGTAATAACCTCAGCAGGAGGTAACTTCAGAATTTTGGCACCCAATGTGGAATCTTTTGTTAATAAAATCATTGAAGTAAAAGAAAATTTACGAAGCTATATTTTTAAAGAGTTCAAGGGAGAGATTTATCTAAATATTGAATGGATTGAAGCAGGATTTAATGATTTTAATGATATTACAAATATTCAAAGACGAGTGAGGGAAAAAATAGAGAGGTCAAAAAATAGAAAATGGGAAGAAAGATTATATGAAATACTTAAAGTGGAGTCACCTGCTGACAGTTGCCTTACAACTCAGTGTGAAGTATGCTTTAGAGAGGATATGGATTTAAGACAAATAAGAAGGGGTGACTCATATATGCAAGTATGTCCTATCTGCGAGGGTCAATACAAACTGGGAGAGGAATTATTTGAAATCTCTACAGGTGTAAAACCTGTTATATACAAGCTTAAAAAAGAACCTAAGGGTGATTATGTAAAGATTGATAAAACCTATTATTCATTCAGGGTAAAAGAAGAATCTAAGATGGAGGAAGACTCAGTTGCCATATACAAAATTAATGATTTTGAAGCTCAGTCATACGAGAACCAGAAGGCAAAGTCCATAATAGTAGGTATTTTTAGAAATCAGAAAATTAAGGAACTTTCCGATGCTTCTCAGGAATTTGGGATTGACAGAATCGCTGTTGTTCGCATGGACGTGGATGACCTTGGGAAGATATTCAATGTTGCCATTGATGAAAGTAAAAGAAGTATTCTCAGAATTTCTGAGATATCTTGGAGAATAAATAAGTTTTTTAAGTTTACTCTGAATGAGATAGTTTCGGGCAAAGTTTATGAACCACTGGATATTCTCTCAAGAGGAGTGAAGGAGCGGGGAAGAAATCTAATGATTGTTTACTCTGGTGGAGATGATTTATTTCTTGTTGGTCATTGGCTTGACATAGTTGAGACAGCCTTTGATATTAGAAGATATTTCAGAGATTATACAGGGAATGAATTTCTTACTCTTTCTGCAGGGATATCTATAAATCATGAAGACTTTCCGATATATCAATTTGCAAAGCACTCTGAAAGTCTTGAAAAAAAAGCAAAAAGCTCTGGAAAAAACTCAATAGCACTATTTGACTATAGAAGGCTGAGTTGGAATGAGTTTGAAAAGGTGATTGAGAGAGTTAGATTTTTCATGGAGTTCTTGGTTAGGCAAAGAAACTGTCTTGCTACTGATGTCAAAAAAATGCCAAAGACCTTTTTTTACAGGCTACTTAGTCTGGCAAGAAGATTTAACTTAGAGGGGGTTTTAATAATACCAAAGGTGGCATATTTACTATCAAAAATTAAAATAGAAAGATCTGAATCTGCAAAGATACTGAAACTTAAGGAAATTTTGATGAATTCAAATGAACAAGAGTGGAAAATCACCGAACTTGCAACAATTTTTATTTTGATGCTTATGAGGAAAGGAGGTAAAGAGAATGAGTGAACAGAGAATGCAACATAGGCATCATTTCAGGGATAATCCAAGAGATAGACAGGTAGATAATTCTCCAGTCTCTGAGATTAAGCGTAGTATTAGTTCATATTCAAGGCTTGAGGATTTACCTTCTGAATTGCTTGTCAATATGTGTGATAAGATGGGTAATTATTTAAAGCAAATTGGACTCAAGACAAATCAAATAAGAAGGTTTCTTGACAGTGTGAGAAAACTGGATAATCAATTTTCAAGAGGAAAAAACTTTGATGGAGAACAAGTAATACTTCTTAAGCCTCGTCTTGCATATGCAGCAGGAAGGCAGAGAGATAAGGTTGGACCTTTTATGGAAGTTCTTTCTCCTGCAATAGATAGAGCAACAAACTCTTATAAAAGTTTTAAAAAACTTCTTACATTCATAGAGGGAATTGTTGCCTATCATAAATATTATGGTGGAGGAGATTAAGATGGAAAGAAACTTGATTGGAAAAATTATCATTCAGGGTAAAATAAAGTGTTTATCAGGACTTCACATTGGTGCAGGTAAGGAAACTATTGAGATTGGTGCAATTGATGCATCTGTTGTAAGAGACCCTATTACAAAAGAACCATACATTCCTGGGAGCTCTATAAAAGGTAAGCTTAGAGCCCTTCTTGAAAAGGCATTGGCAATTAATCTTGGTATCATGGGCACTACAAAGAGAAGAAACATCGGAAGCGGAGTTAATCCTGTTTATGTACATGTTTGTCCTGATTTAGAGGAAGCATACAGATGTCCCATATGCAGACTTTTTGGCTCAACAGGAGAAAGAGGAAGAGACAGAGAGGGAAGAAACTTTCCATCAAGACTAATGGTAAGAGATGCCTATTTAACTGAAGAAAGTGTAAGAGAACTCTTAGAGATTGATACAGGTTTACAGTTTACGGAGTGGAAGTTTGAAAATGCCATAGACCGTGTTACTTCATCTGCTAATCCAAGACAGCTTGAGAGAGTTCCAAGAGGAGCAGAGTTTAAATTTGAGTTAGTCTACAATGTAGAGGATAAGGACACACTGCAAGAGGATTTGGCAAATCTTAATCTTGCAATAGAGCTTCTTAAACTTGACTCCTTGGGTGGTCATGGTTCAAGAGGATATGGAAAGGTGGATATATTTTATGAAAACATTAAGGCTTACAGCATTGATTATCTTAGAACTGGGCAAGGAGAAGTAAAAGAGATAGGAAACCTTGCTGAGAGCTCAACTTTGGTGTCTTTCTTTAACTGAGGTTATTGATGGAGCTTTTTATTTTTAAAATTAAATTTAAAGGTCCTGTACATTTTGGTGAAACAGGTATATATCTTGAGAATGTTCAAGAGACAGTTAGTTCGGATACATTTTTTTCAGCCTTAATAAATGCAGTATCAATCCACTTTGGTAAAGGTGAAGCAGATGAATGGATAAGGAAATTTTATGAGAATCCACCATTTTTAGTAAGTTCACTTTTTATATATAAAGGAAATACCTTTTTTCTTCCCAAACCTCTTTATGATTCTTTTCTAAGTGAATCAATAAGAACTGGACTTGGGAAGGAAATAAGAAAGCTAAGATGGCTTAATGCAGAAGATTTTTTAAGATGGCAAAAGCAGGATATTTTCAAAGAGGAGGAATTATTAAGAATTAAGGAAGAACAAGTAATCTATGAAAATTCATACAAAGTTGAAATAAGACCAAGAGTAACCCTTGACAGGGTAACAAATCAAAGCACCATTTACTTTTGCGGATTGATTAAATTCAAAGAAGATGCAGGGCTTTATGGTTTAGTAATTTTTAATGATAAATCTTTTATAGAGAGATTCTACAGAGTGCTTACATTACTGGGTCATACTGGAATTGGAGGAGAGAGAACCTATGGATATGGTAACTTTGAGGTTTTAAACTTTGAAAAGGTAAGTGGAGTATTTGAGAAAATCGCATCAGATGGTAATAAATTTACGCTTCTTTCTCTTTATCATCCATCAAAGGATGAAAGAGAAAATATTGAAAAGAAATTAATATCATATGAAATAAAAAGAAAAAAAGGATGGATAACATCAGGAAAAGAGTCTAAGCCTCTTAAGAGAAAATCTCTTGGTTTTCTGGTTGAGGGAAGTGTATTTCTTGAAAGAGTAAAGGGAGCACTTGTTGATGTAACTCCTGAGAGTCCACCTCCTAATATGCTTAGTCACAGGATATACAGATATGGCTATGCCTTTTTATTACCAATTAAGGAGAGTTGAGTATGGGAGTTTTTGAAACTGAAATTCTTAAACTTACTACAAAGTCTCCTATCCATATAGGAAGCCATATCCAGAGGATAACAAGATTTGAATTTCTTGTTAGTTCAAATAAAGTTTATCCCATTGACGATAAAAAACTGGCATTGCTTCTTAAAAGATTGAATTTGATAGCTGACTACTGTGGTGAGATAGAAAGATACGGAGGAAGGTTTGATCTCGGAGATTTCTTTAAAAGAAGGGCTATCACTCTCAGTGAAAGTGAACTTTTAAATTTATCCTCAGGTAGAGAAATTTATAGCCTTAGAGATTGTTCTAAGGTTCAGGAGTATAAACCACTTATAAGGGATGGATTTGGAGAGCCCTTCATACCGGGTTCATCTATAAAGGGAGTTTTTAGAACTGCAATTTTGTATCACCTACTAAAAGAATTAAAGATTAAGAATCCTAAAAGATTTGAAGAGGAGATTGAGTTATTTATTGAGAGAAAAATAAAGGATGATAGCCAAGGTAAACATAAAAAGAGTTTTTTTACTGAAGTTGAAAGCAGATTTTTAAGAAGTTTTAATCTTTCCGTAAAGGGCGATGCTTCAAACAGAGACTGGCTAAGAATGCTTAAGATATCTGATGCATATGCTGAAGAAAAAATAAAGACAGTTCTTGTCCCTGTAAATATTCTAAAGAGAGAAGGGCTATGGACATATAAGGAGGAAAGTCCTGGAATAAGAACAACTCTTTGGGCTGAATGTATACCTGCAGGAGTTAGCCTTAGTTTTCAGGTAAGTTGGGATAGAGGATTAATGAATGAGTTTATGAAAGAGAATAAAAATATCAAGATGCCTGAAAACTTAACAGAGGTTTTTAAATTAGTGAATGCCTGGGCAAAAGATATCGTTGAGTTTGAAAGAGGCTTCTTTTCAAGTCATTCACTTAGACATTGGTATGAGAGAAATCCCGTTAACTTTAGAGTTGGTGCTGGCTCTGGAATGATCTCAACAACAATAATTATGCTTCTTAAAGAACCACTTAGAACAAAAGTTAGAGATTATTCAGGTGGTTTTAATCCTAATCCCACAGCTCCTAAATCAAGAAAGGTTTATGAGAGAGATGAGGGAGTTTTCCCACTTGGCTGGTGCTTATTAGGAAAATAGATTTATTCCACTATGATAATTCCCTATCAGAAGCTTATTTTCCTTATAAGAGCAAAGGATGATATATTTTTACCATACTATAAGGGTTCAACATTTCGTGGTGGTTTTGGTAATGCATTCAGGAGAGTAGCCTGTCCTCTTAGAGAGTCTCTTTGTTCTGACTGTATATTAAAGAGAGAATGTGTCTATTACTATGTATTTGAGACTCCGAGTTTTGAAAATGCCAATATACTTAACATGCATAAATATGAGCGGATTCCCCATCCTTTTGTTATTGAGCCACCTGAAGGTAGCTTTAATGTGCTTCCTGAAGGAGAAAAAACCGAATTTGGTCTTATTCTCATTGGAAAGGCAATAGATTATATTCCATACTTTATCTACACCTTTGAACAAGTTGGGAAAAAAGGAATAGGCAAAGGAAGGGGTAAATTTACCGTTGAAGAGGTAAAAGTAGATCATTTCAATATTTATTCAAAGGGAATTTTAAAGAAGATGTCAAATAAAAAGATTGAAATATCTGAGAATTTTAAAAACCAAGAAGGAGAATCGCTGATTGAGATTCTGATTCACACTCCTTTAAGAATCAAACATGAAAGAAAGTTGCTTACTGAGTTTAATTTTCAAGTTTTTATAAAGAGTCTTTTGAGAAGAATCACCCTTATTGGTTTTTTTCATTGTAATGGTGAAACTCTAAAGACTCCAATAGGAGAAATCCTTCGTCTTACAGATAATATTAGAGTGGTCAACTCCAATACGAGATGGTTTGACTGGGAGAGATATTCATCAAGGCAGGAAAGAAAAATAAAATTAGGCGGAATTATGGGGGAGGTGAAACTTTCTGGTAAAATTGAACCTTTTATGGAAATACTAAGAGCAGGCGAGATTCTTCATGCTGGAAAGGGAACAAGCTTTGGATTAGGTAGATATGAAGTCAGATTGATTGATAAATAAGGAGTCTAAATATGAAGGTTCTTTAATTGGTAATTTATTAGATAGTATAGGAAAGTAATCTTTCCAGAGTTCTAAATTTCCTATTACATAAAGATAATCCTTTGCTCTACTTACTGCTACATTTAAGAGATTGGGTTTCTTAGAAGCCCATTCAAAGGCTCCCTTTCTTGATGGATTTCCTCCAAGTACAAAAATTACTACATCTGCTTCTTTTCCTTGAGCAACATGAACTGTTCCTATTTTATTTTTTGATATTTCTGAATTTTTTAATTTTTCCCTTAATTTATGTTGGCAACTTTTAAAGGGTGTAATAATAAATACTCTATCAAAGCTGACTTTTTTATCACGTAGTAATTTAATTAATTTTTCTAAAGTATCGCCTTCCTCCTCACACCAGTGATCGATGTAATTCTTGCCAATAGTATTAATCCAGCATGAGTCAAATAGAGTTAACTTTGGTTTTTTATCTCCTAATCCATATATCATTAGTCCATCATAGGCAATTTCATTAGAAATATCAAACATGGGTTTAAGGCATCTTCTGTGGACTCTCAGTGGACAGCCTATCCAGTCTTTACCAATTTTTGTTCCAAAATCATTTGCATAGTCAGCCAAAACCTGAGATGAGCTCTCATCTGGTCTCCAAATGATAGAGATATTTTCATCCTTATTAAGATAAAATTTATTGAAAACATCAGGAATCTCGTAATGCTCTGTAATAGCATCAATAAGACCTTTACTCAGGGAACATACTGGTTCTAATTGCTTTGGATCACCTACTACTATAACATTATTGGCACGATAAATAGCACCTATTGCATGATGAGGCAATGTCTGTCCTGCTTCATCAATAAGAAGCCAGCCAATTGATTCTCTGCCTATGTTCTTTAACATTAATCCAACTGAGGCAAAGGTTGTTGAAATTACAGGAACTATAAGACTCAGAATAAGCAAGGCATTTTCTGATTCTTCCCTGTTAATAACTCTTCCACTTAGCCAATCACTAAGGAGATTAAGGTTTGCAATTATTATATCTTTTTTTGATTGTAAAAATAGTTTATGAATTTTTAAAGCCTTTAGAAAGATTTTTGCTCTTAATTGTCTCCATTCCCTAAGATGCCAAGGAGAAGCAAGTTCTCTTTCTTCTTCCTTTTGTTCTTCACTAATAAAATTATTTCCAAGTTTTTGTTCCCAGTATTTTAGGTTTTTAATTATCTCCTCTAATTCCTTTTTTAATTTGTCCCTATTTTTTTCAATTTTTTCTATCTCTTCATTTATAGAGTTTAAAGTTGTCTGAATGTTTCTAAGTTTATCCTCTATATCATAAAGTTTAATTTTGCATGCCTGCTGTTCATTAAGATTTTGCCTCAATTCATCTTTCCATTTAAGGTATGCTTTAAATAGAGTAAAAATAATTTCCAATAAGTTAGGTTTCTTCTTTAAAATTATCTCTTCAAGTTCTTTAATTCTTTTTTGTTCCTCCTCTAATTTTATCTTTTGAGATAGAATGATATTTTTTTCATCTTCCATTATTTTGCATTTTTCTTTAATTTCAGAAATCTTTTCTTCAAGATTTTTTATATTCTCAATGATTTCTTCTTTTTTTCTAAGGTCATTTGTTATCTTAGAAATTTCTTTTCTAATTTTATTCTCTTCTTCAATCAGTCTATTAAATTCTTCAACAGTGGCTTTAAATTCCTCTTCTAAATTCTCTTTTGATAGATTTATGTGCTTTTCAAGGTTTTTTATTACAGTTTCATTGAATATTTTTCTGTTCTCACTTTTTCCCAAGGCAACTGCTATGAGAGCCCATCCATCAGTCTGAGGAATAAACTCTTCATCTTCAATATCCCAATTATTAGTTTTTGATGGATTCTTTCTTTTAAGATAATCATTTATAAGTTCTATGAAATATCCTATTTTATCTGACTCTTCCTTAAAAATCTCATGAATAGAATCTTTTTTTGGTAACTCAAGAGATACATTCTCTACCGCAGTGTTATTAGAGGAAGCTACCAAAATAGTGTATCTTTTTAAATTTTCATTAATTTTGTATTTATATGATTTTCTGTCATATTTAAAAATATTTTCTTTGTTTTCAATTAAAAATTTTGCCCTCTCCGTAATTATTCCTGCAACTATGTCTTTAAGCAAGGTAGTCTTACCTGTGCCTGGTGGTCCATTAATAGAAAAGATTCCTCTTTTGTATTCTCCTTGTTGGAAGAATCTATTCCATATTTCATTAATTGCAAGCTGCTGACTAAATCCTGGAGCTTTATCTGGATCAGAGGGCCAACATCCTTGAGGAAAATTTTTAGGCTGAAGAATCTCTAATGCTTTAATAATACCTTCTCTTTTTCTTACATCAGTTCTTAAATTTGAAATTCCAAATATGTAATGCCTGAGAGCAGTTCCAAAATCACCATTTTTAACATCTTCAAGAATTTTTTTGAGATCATTAATAAAAAAGCTATTAAGCATGCTCTCCTTAGCTTCATATTCCATTGAGGTTTTATATAAGCTTTCTATTAAATCCTTAAGTTTTATTTCGTTATAACCATACTCATCATCTTCAACTTTATAAGTTTTTTCAATCTTTTTTAAGCTTTTTTCTATATGATTTTCGGTTAACCTTAGTAATTCAATAACAAGTTTTGTAAAGCTTATTAACCATTCAAAATCAATCTTTTTATTTTTCTTATATAGAAGCCTTCTTTCATATTCAAGAGCTTTTTTCAATGATAAAAAGATAAAATCAAACTCACGAAAACCAGTTGTTAAATATTTTTTAAGTTTTATGGATTCTTCTTTTATCTCCTCTATAATTTCTGATAAATCTTCATCAATCCCTAAAAATTCCTCAAATAAATCAATCCAATCAAATTCTCCACCTAAAAGCAAAAGGAAAAAAATTTTATAAATTATTTTTTCTGAATTTGAAGATATAAGATGTTTTCCAATTAAATAAAAAGTTTTGAAATCTACTTCGTCCATCAAACTCCTAAGATTAAAGGATTTATCACTTCTAAAGGCTTCCAAAATTTTTCCTGCTATCCACATAGGTAAGCTTAAATTAAACCCATCTGGTTCTGGTAAAAGTTTCTCATTAATAGTTAGTTCAAAGATGGGAGATTTTGTACTTAGGTCTGGTCTATCCAAAAGTTTTTGAGGCTTTCCTATGGCAAACTCTAACATTTTAGAAATAGAATAAACCCTAATACTGCCTACTCTAATTGTTATATTAAATTCATTCTTTTTTATCCATTGAGCAATATATTTTTCCAAAGATTGTTTTTGATAATTTTTAAGGTTTAATTCTTTAATGCTTCCTTTAGTTCTTTTAGGAAGGGATGGAAAAGTTAATGCTTCTATGGTTTGCCAGTATTTGAAAATTTTAGAAATATGTTCTTCATTTATGTTTCTATTTGGTTTTTTATTCATAAACCAATAGAAGTTATTAACCAATTTTAGCACAAATGGATTTGAAATTTAAATTTCATCCATTTAATGGTAGTGTAAAATTTTTTATGTGTAAAATTGAAATACCAAGAAAAAAGGGTGTATCCTCCATTGAATTAAATAATTTAGACAGAAATCAAAAACAAAGGAGGATACACCCATGCCTGAGAAAGCTTTAACTAATTTAACAGTAACAGATTTATGGAAAGAATTCAAGAGCAATTTTTATGAATCCTTTTGGGATGAGTTAGAACAACAGATGAAGTTGATGAAGAAGAAATTTATTGAGGCAGCCTTAGAGGAAGAGATAACAACTTATGTAGGAGCAAAAAGATATGAAAGAACCCAAAACAGACATACAAGAAGGAATGGTTATTGGAAGAGATACATCATTCTAAAAGATGGCAAGCTTCAGATAAAAAAT
>JANXBR010000042.1 GCA_025060625.1 Thermodesulfovibrio sp. | reverse complement strand
AGCTCAAGTAAAACTCTTGCATACACAGCCTGAACCTCTGTCTTATCCTGAGTGTTGCAACTAAAACGATACTGCTTACCATTATGGGTAACAGAAGCCCACCATACATTGCCACGCTTAAACAATCCCATAGCCTACCTCCTTATCCGTGGCAATGCAAGGTTTGCTGAGCTTGTCAAAGAGCAGAAATATAAACATAATTTAACTTCCTCCTAAAATTTTTTCAATAACTTTCTTTGTTATTTCTTCATTGAGTTTATCTTCCTGTAAAAAAATTGTTTTTTTCTCTAAGAACTCTCTTATGTCACACGTAAAAATATATATTTTTCTCATTAAGCCACCTCCTATTAGAGCTAAACTCTAAAAGAAGGCTAACATATATGTGACATTTTTCTTTAGTAATTATGTGTGACATTTTGATATAGTAACCACATTTCCCTTGACAATTGCTAACAAAATCATATATTTTAATCTACAATGTGTAAAAGCAAGCAAAATTTTAGTTTCTTGGAAAAATTAATAAAAATTATTACTATTTTACCCCCCCCCCTCAAAAAAGTCTTATAAATCAAATATTTTTCTTGGTTTTCTTATTTCATATTTTTTTTAACCATAAAATCATTTAATGGAGGTAAAAAATGGCATTAGTTAAGAAACCTTCACAAACCACACAAACTCAAAAGGTAAATGGAGTCTCTTTAAAAGAGACAGAAGAGCAAAGGAAAAAGGCAAGGACTCTTGCAAAAAAACAGCAAATTTCTGAAAGAATTGCAGCAGCAACCAGTCAACTTGCCTCTGGCATTTCTGAAGCTGTATCAGCAGTAGAGGAGCTTAAAAACTCAGCACAGCAGATTGCAGCAGGTGCTGAAGAGTCATCAGGTGCAACTCAAGAGATGCTTTCAGCATTTAAACAGGTTGCAGAAACCATTAAAAAACAGATGCAGGCAAGTGAGATTTCTCAGACAAAGATAGAGAATACTCAATCATTTATTGATAAAGTAAGCAATGATATTTTATCCCTTGTTAAGAATGTAGAGATTGCTGCAGAAAGACAGTCTGAATCAGTTAAGAAAGTTTCTGAATTGGAGATTCAATCAGCAAACATTGGAGATATTGTTAAAACAGTGGCAAAAATTGCAGACCAGACAAATCTTCTTGCACTTAATGCAGCAATTGAGGCAGCAAGGGCAGGAAAGCATGGAAAAGGATTTGCAGTTGTTGCTGATGAGGTAAGAACACTTGCAGAGACTTCAGAGAAATCAGCAAGACAAATTCAAGAGCTTGTTTCTCAAATACAGAGTGATGTAAAGACAATTGCTGAGGCAATAAATCAAGCAGCAAATAATGTAAAAAAAGAAACTGAGAAGGGCAAAACAATTACATCTCAATTAGAAAAAATTAAAGTTGATGCTTTAGAAATAGTAAAGGGTGCACAGGAGATTGCACAATCTGCAAAGGAGTCTGATTTAGCAACCCAGCAGGCACTTAAGGCAGCAGAAGACATAGCAGCAGCAGCTGAAGAACAATCAGCTGCATCTGAGGAAGTCTTAAAGACAATAACTGAGCAGACACAAGCACTTCAAGAAGCTGAGCGTTCAGCTCAAAATCTCTCTGAGTTGGCTGAAGATCTTAAAAGCTCAACAGATATAACAAAATCAGCAGAAGAGGTTGCCTCTGCCGCAGAGGAGCTTTCCTCAGCACTTCAAGAGATAAATCGGGCATCTTCACAAATATCAACAGCTCTTGAACAAGTAAGAAAGGGTGCTCAAAATCAAGCATCAGCTTCAGAACAGTTAAGTGCCTCAATTTCTCAAATTGAAAGAGGATTAAAATTAGCAGAAGAAAGAGCAAGAGTATCTCTTGAAAGAATTGAAGCAATTCAGAAACTTATCAGGGAGAACAAAAATAATGTTGATTCAATGATCGCAGGAATTATTCAATCATCAGAGGATGCAAAAGAGAGCCTTAAAAAGATTAAGGAACTTGAGATTGTTACTCGCAAGATAGACAAGATTGTAGATGCAATAACTATGGTTTCTGTTCAAACAAATATGCTTGCTGTAAGTGGAGCAATAGAGGCAGCAAGAGCTGGAGAGTTTGGTAAGGGATTTGCAGTTGTTGCATCAGACATAAGAAATCTTGCACAGGATTCAGCAGTAAATGCAGAGAAAATAAAAGACCTCGTTAAAGCAATTCAGGATCAAGTAAATGTTGTTATGTATGATACTGAGGAAATACTTAAATCAGCACTTCAGGAGACTGAAAAAGCGAAGGTAACATCAGAAAACTTAAAAATCGTTGAAAGAGAAGTAGAGGCAGTAAGAGCCTCTTCTGAGGAAATTTTAAGGTCATCTCAAGAGATAGTGGTAGCAATAGGACAGTCAAAGAAAGCAATTGAACAGATTTCTACTGCTGCCCAGCAAGCAGAGAAGGCAACAGAAGAAGCAGCAGCAGCAGCAAAGCAACAGTCACAAGGAGCAGAGGAGCTTGCAGGAGCAATAGAGGAGATTGCATCCTTAGCAGATGAACTTCAGTCACTTTAGTCTTAGGAGGAGATTATGTCAGAGGAGTTAGCTTTAGAAGTCTCTTTACAGGAAGAAGAAAAGATAAATGAATATGTGACATTTATTATAGAAGGTGAAGTTTTTGCAATAAATATGTCACCTGTTCAGGAGATAATTCGCGTTCCCAATATAGTTCATGTTCCAAAGTCTCCTACTGCCCTTATGGGACTTGCAAATTTAAGGGGTAGTGTTCTTCCTGTCATAGATTTAAGAGAGATATTTGGAGTATCAAAGAGAGTTGTTGATGAATCAAGTAGAATTATAGTTATAAATCTAAATCAGACTTTTGGTATCCTTGTAGATAAAGTTTTAAGCGTAATAAGTGTAGAGGAATTTCAAATAGAGGATTCTTCTCAGATTCAATCAATTGTAAAGTCAGAGTTTCTTAAAGGTGTTATAAAGGACAGTTCTAAGCAGACTATGATAATGCTAATTGATTTAGAAAAAGTTATTCAATATGAATTTTCTGAGGTCTTTAAGGGAGATGAACTACATGATCAAGTATCTACAATAAAAAGAAAAGAGGAAACTGAGGATTTACAGGCTGAGGAAAGACAGCTTGTAAGCTTTACGGTTGAAAAGGAAGAGTATGCCATAGCCATAGAAGACATTCAGGAGATTGTTCAACTTCCAGAGCATATAATCAAGGTTCCGAATGCAGAAAGCTCTGTATTGGGAATAATTAATCTAAGAGATAGAGTTCTTCCTCTTACAAGCTTAAGAAAAATATTTAATCTTGAAGAAAAATCCCTTGATGAGACAAGCAGAATTGTTGTGCTAAAGCTTAATGAGTTTTCAGTAGGAGTTGTGGTTGACAGTGTTAAAGAGGTTTTAAGAATTCCTAACTCTTTAATTGAGCCTATTCCATCAATTCTTTTTAGGGGAGAAGAAAGAAAAGAGATTACCGAGATATGTAGATTGAATCAGGGTAAAAGGCTTGTATCTATAATCTCAGTTCCAAATCTTTTTAAAACAAAGGCAGTAAAAGATGCGGTATCATCAGTGCAGACACAAAATGAGGCTCAAGAGAATGAACAAAAGGAGATTGATGAAGAAGAACAGGTTGTAGTTTTCAAACTAAAAGGCGAGGATTATGCTGTTAATATTGAGTCTGTTCAGGAGATAGTTAGAATTCCTGATGAACTTACTCATATTCCTAAAACTCCAGATTTTGTTGAAGGAGTGATAAACCTAAGGGGTAGTGTTCTTCCTGTTATAGACCTTAGAAAGAGATTTGAGTTAGAGAAAAAGCAGAGAGATGAACAGCAAAGGATAATAGTCTTTGTAATTGATGGTCTTTCAGTTGGATTTATTGTTGATTCAGTTACAGAGGTATTGAAGATTCCAAAGAAGATTATATTTGAGTCTCCAGCCCTTTCCTTAGAGCAGAAAAAGCTCTTTCCTAAGGTTGCTAATTTTGAAAAGGAAGGAAGAATAATTCAGTTTATTAATCCCAACGAGTTACTTAAAAAGGAAGAGATAGAGGAAATTTCTCAAAGCTATGAGTAAGAAGATTCTTGTTGTTGATGACTCGGCTTTGATGAGAAAACTTTTAAGGGAAATATTTGAGAAAGAAGGATATGAGGTTGCTATTGCCAGAAATGGAAAAGAGGCAGTTGAGATGAATAAATCCTTTGAGCCTGATTTAATCACTCTTGATATAAACATGCCTGAAATGGATGGTTTAACTGCTCTCTCTCATATTATGTCTGAAAGACCTGTTCCAGTTATAATGGTTTCATCTTTAACAGAAAAAGGTGCTCTTGCTACCTTTGAAGCACTAAATTTAGGTGCAGTAGACTTTGTTACAAAACCTGGTGGAACAATTTCGTTAAATATTGATCAGATAAGGGAGGAACTACTTCTTAAAGTAAAGTCTGCTCTAAGTAGTCGTCTAAGAACATCTCTTCTAATAAAAAGGATTCGTTCAGAAACACAGAAAACAAAGCCAAAGCCTTCCCAAACCACTGACAATGAAGGAGTAGTTTTGATAGGAGTTTCAACTGGTGGACCAAGAACACTTGAAGAAATTCTTCCGGATTTACCAGAGGATTTTCCCCTTCCTGTTGTTGTTGCTCAACATATGCCTGCAGTTTTTACAAAATCCTTCTCAGAAAGGCTTAACTCAATCTGTAAGCTAAATGTTGTTGAAGTAAACAGACCAATGCCAGTGGAAAAAGGATTGATTTATATAGGAAGAGGAGAATCAGACATTGTATTTACAAGAAGATTGGGAAAGCTTTTTATTCAACCAAAGCCTGAAAATCCATCATTTCTTTGGCATCCATCCGTTGAGTTACTTGGAAGAAGTGCACTTGAGAATATAGATCCTCAAAAAATAATAGCAGTTATGCTAACTGGAATGGGATATGATGGTTCAGATGCCTTTGCAGAGATAAAAAAAAGAGGAGGAAAAACTATAGCTGAATCTGAAGAGACTGCTATAGTATTTGGAATGCCAAGAGAATTAATAGAAAAGGGAGGTGCTACATTGATACTTCCTGTTCAGGAGATAGCAAAGCAACTAATTAGATGGGTAAAAAACTTGAATTGAGGTGAAGCTATGCCAATCAGAAAGAGAGAAGAAGAAAAAATTATAGAAATAAAAGAAGAAAGGCGTAAAAAAGAGAGAAATTTTGAAAATTTAAAGGAGCAACTCTTAAGTTCTTCAGCAAGTGAAAGGAGATGGGCTGCAAGAGACCTTGCTCAATACAAAGAGGCTTCTCAAATTTTACTTGAGAGAATTAAAAATGAAGAGGATGTATCAGTAATAGAAAATATTCTTAGTTCGCTTTCATCTATAAGAGATGAAGTAGCAGTAAAGGGACTTATTGAGCTTCTTAGGAGTGAAAATGCCTATTTAAGAAATGCAGTGATTGAGACTCTGAAAAGTATGCCTGAGGAAGTGGAATCATACATTGAAGAACTTATTAAGTCTCCTGAGTCTGATCTTAGAATTTTTGCAATAAATATAATGGAGTCCCTAAGACATCCAAAGGTTTTAAAGTGGCTTAAAGAAATTATAGAAAATGATGAAAATGTCAATGTCTGCTCCACTGCCCTTGATTTAGTAGCAGAAGTAGGAACTGAAGATTTTCTCCCATCAATTGAAAAAATAAAGGAGAAATTCAGTGATGAACCCTATGTTCAGTTTGTAGCAGACCTCGCTATTAGGAGAATAAATGAGGGAAAAAACAGCCCTTAGTGAAATATCCTTGACAGATGAAGACTTTGAAAAATTTAGAGAGTATTTTTATAGAAAAACGGGAATTATGTTTGATGAAAGCAAAAGATACTTTGTTGACCGAAGATTAGTTGAGAGGATAAAGCTTACAGGACATAACAATTTCAAAAACTATTTCATATTTTTAAGGTTTGAATCAACTGGTAAGGAACTTCAAAATCTTATTAATGCCCTAACTGTTAATGAAACCTATTTTTTCAGGGAAGAATATCAGTTTAAGTGTTTAGTAAAGAGAGTGCTGCCTGAGATTACATCACATAAAAAAAGAGGGGATATAATAAAAATATGGTCAATTCCATCTTCTACAGGAGAAGAACCATATTCAATTGCCATATATTTACTTGAATTTTGGGATGATATTGATAAATGGGATATAGAGATAATTTCCTCTGATATTGATACAAATGTTCTTGAAGCTGCAAAAAAGGGGCTGTATTCTGAAAGGTCAGTCAATAATCTTCCAACTGAAATACTTAAGAAATATTTTAATAGAACAGGAATTGGTTATTACAGAATTTCAGATGATTTAATCTCATCAGTAGAGTTTACAAGGGTTAATATTATAGACAGAAACGAAACAAAAAGATACAGAAATTTTGATATTGTTTTCTGTAGAAACCTTCTTATATATTTTGATGATGCTTCTCGTAAAGTAGCTGCTGAAAATCTTTATGATGCAATGAATCCTGGTGGATTTATATTTCTTGGACACTCAGAATCAATGAGCCGAATCTCTCCTATCTTTAAAATAAGAAAATTTCCCGAAGCAATAATCTATCAAAAGCCTCTTGAGGAGGGAAGATGAAGAAAGTTTTAGTTGTAGATGATGCAGCAACTGTAAGAATGTATCACAGGAAAATTCTTAATGATGCAGGTTTTCAAGTTGATGAAGCTTTAAACGGTCTTGAAGCCCTTGAAAAAGCCTTTAAAGATGAGTATGACCTATATATTGTTGATATTAACATGCCAAAGCTTGATGGATACAGTTTTGTAGATAAACTAAGAAATATGGAAAGTATTAAACAGTCTCCTGTAATTGTTGTCTCAACAGAGTCTGAAGAAAAAGATAAAGAGAAGGCTTATGAAGTCGGTGCTAATTTTTACATTGTAAAGCCTGTAAAACCTGATGAACTTGTAAAATACGCAAAAATCTTTACAGGAGTACCTCTATGAAAAATCCTATACTTGAGCAGTTCATACTGGAAAGCAGAGACTATCTTCAGAGAGTAGGTGAAATTCTAATTAAGCTTGAAGAGGAGCAATCAAAGGATTTATTAAATGAGTTATTTAGAATTGTCCACACCCTTAAAGGAAACTCAGGACTTTTTAATTTCTCTGCTATGACCAAACTTCTTCATGCATCTGAAGATTTAATGAACAGTTTAAGGGATGAGACAATCTCATACAGCTCTCATATTGCTGACATACTTCTTGAATCAATGGATATTGTATCCCAAATGATTGATGAAGTTGAAGCCTATGGAGAGCCTCAACTAAGCACAAACGAAAGGGCTCAGGAGAAAGCTTTACTAATTAGAGAGATACTTTCTGAAAAAAAACAAATTGAGACTTCAGAGGTTTTAAAACTTACATCAGAGGAAAAAACATCAAAGCATTACGATTATTTAGTTATTCCTGAAGAGTTTAGAATTAAGATAGTCAAAGCTTTCTTTGAGGGGAAAAATCCCATAATAGTTAAATATATGCCAGAGGAAGAGTGTTTTTACAAAGGAGAGGATCCACTATTTTATGTTAGAAAAATCCCAGAAACTATATGGAGCAGATTTTATTTAAGAGAAAAGATAGAGGATATCGCAACATTTGATATATATAGATGCATAACGAATTTTGAAGCTGTAACAACTGCCGATGAAGAAACTCTTAAGGAACATTTTAAGTATATCCTTGACCAGATAGAGTTTATAAAACCTGAAATTGTCTCTTTTATTGTTCCTCATGGAGACAAAAATGGTGGACCTGTTTATGAAGACTTTGTGTTAGATTTTAGGGAATTACTTAAAAGCGAAAGCATTGATATACTTAAGAACTCCCTAAGGGCATTAAAGGAACTTACATCTCCAACACTTTTTGTAGCCTCTTGCCTTAGATGGATTGAAGCACTCATTGATTATATTCCAAAATCTACACCCTACATTGAAGCCCTACTAAGGAGTATTGAAACCTTAGAGCCTCCAATGTTTGATAAAATTATGGAGACTAAAAAATCTGAAGTAGAGGAGATTAAAGTTGAAAAACCAATTAAGACTCTTGAAATTCCAGCAGAACTATTTAGAGTATTTGAAGAACAAAGGAAAGTGCTTGAAAAAATTAAGGACAAAGATGAAAACATAAGAAGAAACACTATCTCCTCAATAATTCTTTCCTTAGAAAATGCTATCAAATCATTAAAAAATGAAGAACTTTTAGAAAAATTTAAAAGAGAAGTTAAAGAGGAAAATCTTGAAACTATTCTTTCCTTCATAGATGAATTTATAAAAGAGGAAAAGATTATCACTGAAGAAGCTAAACAACTCACAGAACCTCAAACAGTAAAGACTCAGAAAGAAGAAAGGATTATTTATAAATCGGAGGAGCCAACTACTACAAAGTTTTTGAAGGTTGATGAAGAAAAAGTTAACAGACTTATGAATCTCATTGGTGAGCTTGTTGTTGCAAAGAATAGCCTTCTTTATCTTTCAAAGAAAGTTGAAAGGGAATACGGGATAGCCTCTCTAAGTAAGGAAATGAAGATACAGTATAGCGTAATAAACAGAATTTCTGAGGATATGCAGGATGCAATTATGCAAGTAAGAATGATACCAGTTGCAACAGTTTTTCAGAGATTTCCAAGACTTGTAAGAGATCTATCAAAAAAGCTTGGAAAAAATGTAAAGCTTCATATTGAGGGAGAGGATACTGAGGCTGACAAAAATGTAATTGAAGCTCTGACAGACCCTCTAATTCATCTTGTAAGAAACAGTCTTGACCACGGAGTAGAACTTCCAGAAGAAAGAATAGCTAAAGGAAAACCTGAGACAGCAACAATCACTTTAAGAGCAAAGCAAGAGGCAGACAGAGTGATAATTCAAGTAGAGGATGATGGAAGGGGAATTAATCCTGAAAAGATAAAGATAAAAGCCTATGAAAAGGGATTAATAACAGAGGAAGCATTAAGCAAGATTAAAGATGATGAGGCTTTAAATCTTATTTTCCTTCCTGGTTTTTCAACAAAGGAGGAGACATCAGAGCTTTCAGGCAGAGGAGTTGGAATGGATGTGGTAAGAACAATGGTTGAAAGATTCAATGGAACTGTTTCAGTATCCTCTGAAAAGGATAGAGGCACCACTGTAACAATGGCTCTTCCACTTAGTATGGCTGTATCTCATGTAATGCTCATTGAGGCAGCAGGAAGAAAGTATGCATTTCCATTGGATGTAATCTCTGAAACAGTAAGGATAAGGGAAGAAGATATACATATCTTTAAAGGTGAGATGGTAGTTTCCCTAAGAGGAAAAGTTCTGCCTCTGTTTTTCTTAAATGATTTGATTGACCTTAAGGCTCCAGCACTTAAAAATGAAAATAATGAGTATGCTACAGTTGTAATTAACTTAAAGGGTGAGATGTTTGCAGTCATAGTGGACAGTCTCTTAGGAACTGCAGATATAATACTTAAGCCCTTTAAAGGCTTTCTTTCAAGTCTAAGAGTATTCTCAGGGACAGCTATTTTAGGAGATGGCTCAATCCTATTAGTAATTAATCCGAAGGAGTTGATATATGG
The DNA here is from genome assembly GCA_025060625.1 of Thermodesulfovibrio sp. Taxonomy (GTDB): domain Bacteria; phylum Nitrospirota; class Thermodesulfovibrionia; order Thermodesulfovibrionales; family Thermodesulfovibrionaceae; genus Thermodesulfovibrio. The sequence continues at coordinate 1,113 of JANXBR010000042.1, read as the reverse complement.
CAGTTGAGTTTAGTGAAAATAAGGCAATATTTAAAAACACTGTTACAATTGAGGAAGCTGAGGCAGTTTTTGAGTGGCTTTTAAGAGAAAAGGATGTTGAAGTTGATATGATTGAGTGTGAGCATATTCATACTTCAGTTTTTCAGATTCTTGCCATATTTAAGCCTAAGATTTTACTTCCCAAGGATGAAGAATTGAAAAAATGGATTGAACTTTTAGGAGGTTAAGATGTCTAAAACTGTTTTAATAGTAGATGACTCAGCTACGATGTTACTTAGTATTAAGACAATTCTTGAAATGCATAGATTTAAAGTTGAACAGGCATCAAATGGAAAGCAAGCATTGGATAAAGTGAAAGCAGGGCTTAAACCAGACCTTATAATTACTGATATAAATATGCCTGAGATGGATGGTCTTGAATTTATAAAAAATGTAAGACCCATCTTAAAGTTTACACCAATTTTGGTGCTTACCACAGAAAGCGAAGCCTCAAAAAGAGAACAGGCAAAAAAACTTGGTGCCACAGGATGGATTGTAAAACCTGTATCTGGTCAGGATCTAATAAATGTGATTAAAAGAGTTTTGCCTGGCTCATAAAAAAATCCCAAAATAGAGCTTTTTTAAATGGTTAAAATAGTGATTACAAATAGAAAAGGAGGAACTGGAAAAACTACAGTAGCAGTTAATCTTTCTGCTGAACTTTCAGTAAGAGGGAAAAAAGTTTTACTTTTAGACCTTGACACTCAAGGACATTCAACAATCGGAGTTGGATTTGAGCATAGGAGGAACATTTTAACTGCACATTCTTTATTTTTAAGTGAAAGTTATGATATTGAAAAAGCTATATACAATACAAAGTGGGACAACCTCTATATATCTCCAGCAGACCCATTATTTGAGCATCAAAGGTCAGGTGAAAGAAAAGATATATTAAAAAATGCATTAATGAACTCTAAGCTTTCCTTTGATTTTATAATCATAGATACCGCTCCTTCTCTTGATAATCTTCTTATAAATGCTCTTGTGGCATCTGATTTTGTTCTTATACCCTTTCAACCCCATTTTTTATCAATAGAGGGAATTAGAGCCTTGGCAAGAGTTTTTTTCAGAATT
>JANXBR010000041.1 GCA_025060625.1 Thermodesulfovibrio sp. | reverse complement strand
CACATAAAAAATTTTACACTACCCAGGGAAGGCGGTTTATAGAAAAATTTTTTAAAATTGTGTATAATTTAATGATTTTGGTTTTTATCTCTCAGTATGGTAAAAGAACTTCTCAATAAACAGGAAATAGAGAGAATCCTTAACAGGATTACCTACGAAATATTAGAAAAGAATAAGGGTGCTGAAAATATATGTTTGATAGGAATTGTAACAGGTGGAGTATATCTTGCTGAGAGGATCAAGAAAAAGATTGAAAAAATTGAAAAAATAGAAATTCCCATGGGAAGTTTGGATATCTCCTTCTACAGAGATGATGTAAATATCTCAAAAAAACATAAAACTATAAAACCAACTAATATTCCTTTCAGTATTGATAAGAAAAAGGTCATACTTGTAGATGATGTTCTATATACAGGAAGGTCTACCAGAGCAGCAATGGATGCATTAATGGATTTTGGAAGGCCTGCTGAGATTCAACTTGCAGTGTTAATTGATAGAGGTCATAGGGAACTACCAATAATGGCTAACTATACAGGAAAATACATACCTACTTCCAGAGATGAAAAAATTAAGGTATATCTAAAAGAAATAGCGGGTAAGGATTCAGTTGTTTTGATATCGGAATGAAAGACCTTGTTGGAATAAAAGAACTCTCAAGGGAGAGTATTGAGGAAATACTCAATACAGCTAAAGCCTTTAAAGAAGTTCTTGGTAGAGACATAAAAAAAGTTCCGACACTTAGAGGCAAAACAGCTATAAATCTCTTTTTTGAACCCTCAACAAGAACAAGAACATCCTTTGAACTTGCTGAGAAACGTCTCAGTCTTGATGTACTCAATTTTTCAATAAGCATGAGTAGTGTGGTAAAGGGTGAAACTTTATATGATACACTTAAAACCATTGAAGCATATAATGTTGACTATATTGTTATTAGACATTCTTCATCAGGAGCAGCAAAATTTGTTGCAGAAAATACGAATGCCTCTGTCATAAATGCTGGCGATGGCACCAATGAACATCCAACACAGGCTTTGCTTGATGCTTTCAGTATTCTTGAAGTAAAGGGCAGACTTGATGGACTTAAGATATCTATTGTTGGAGATATAATTCACAGTAGGGTTGCTCGTTCAAATCTTTATCTTTTAAGTAATTTTGATACTGAGATAAGATTTGTAGGTCCGCCTACTCTTTTACCTGAAGATGCACAGGCTAATGTGAAAATTTTTTATGACCTAAGAGAGGGATTAAAGGATGCCGATGTGGTTATGTTACTCAGAATTCAATTTGAAAGACAAAATGCAGCATTTATACCTTCACTTAAAGAGTATTTTCATGTATGGGGAGTAAAAAAGGAGATCTTTTCATATCTAAAAGATGATGCCATCATCATGCATCCTGGACCAATGAACAGAGGTGTTGAAATATCAACAGAGGTCGCAGATAGTTCTCGGTCAATAATTCTAAAACAGGTTACTAACGGAATTGCTACAAGAATGGCAGTTATATACCTTTTGAAACCAAAAGGGGGTATAGTTGATTTATAAGATCTATAATGCATATATGATTGACCCTTATAACAATAAAGAAGGAGTTGCTGATATTGTTATTAATAATGGAGTGATCTCCCAGGTAATAATAAAAAACAAGATAAAATCTTTAACCAGAAAATTCAACTCTTCAAATAACATAGTTGAGATTGATGCAAAAGGGTTTCATGTTTTTCCAGGGCTTATAGATATGCATACCCATTTGAGAGAACCTGGATATGAGTATAAGGAGACCATTTCCACAGGAACTCTTGCTGCTATAAAAGGTGGATTCACATCGGTTTGTTGTATGGCAAATACAAATCCTGTAAATGACAACCCTGAGGTTACTTACTATATTCTTGCAAAGGCAAAAGAAGAAGGTAGTTGTGATGTTTATCCAATAGGAGCTATTACAAAGGGTCTTAAAGGGGAAGAACTTTCAGAAATGGTAATGTTAAGAGAGGCAGGATGTGTAGCTTTTTCAGATGATGGAATGCCTGTTATGAATCCTCTTATTATGAGAAGAGCTCTTGAGTATTCAAAAGCAGTAGGTGCACCAATTATATCCCATTGTGAAGACCTTTGCTTAAGTGAAAATGGTGTAATGAATGAAGGTAAACTCTCTTTTTATCTTGGTTTAAAAGGAATTCCTAAAGCATCAGAGGAGATAATGGTTTCAAGAGATGTGATACTGAGTAGGCATTTTAAAGCAACCATTCATATTGCCCATGTATCAACAAAAGGCTCTGTAGAGATAATAAAAAGAGCTAAAGAGGAGGGGGTATCCGTCACTGCTGAAACATGTCCCCACTACTTTACACTCACAGAAGATGCAGTTTCAGGTTATAATACAGATGCAAAAGTAAATCCTCCTCTGAGAACCAATGAAGATAAAGAGGCAATTATAGAGGCATTAAAAGAAGGTATAATTGATGTAATAGCCACTGATCATGCACCTCATCATATAGATGAGAAAAAGGTGCCCTTTAATGAGGCTTTGAACGGAATTTCAGGACTTGAAACAGCTTTTGCATTAAGCCTAAGGCTTGTGCATGAGAATATTTTAACCCTTAAACAGCTTATTGAGAAGTTAACTGTAAATCCTTCAAAGATTCTTAAAATAGGTAAAGATGGAATAAGAGAAGGCTCAGAGTCAGATTTAATAGTGGTGGATATTAAGAAGGAATGGATTGTTGATAAGAATAAATTTGTATCACTTGGTAAAAATACACCCTTTGATGGCTGGAAATTAAAGGGAAAAGTTATATTCGCCTTTAAGGGTAAAAAATTTTTTGATTTGAGGGAAGAGTAATGAAAAAGGCCATTTTAGTTCTAAAAGACGGAACAGCATTTGAAGGCTTTGCCTTCGGAACTGAGGGAGAGGCTATCGGAGAGGTTGTCTTTAACACATCAATTACTGGATATCAGGAAATACTTACTGATCCTTCATATAAGGGACAGATTGTTATGATGACCTATTCCCAGATAGGAAACTATGGAATAAATGAAGAAGATATAGAATCTCTTGGTGGACCAAAAGTAGAAGGATTTATAATAAGGGAGTATAAGGACTATCCAAGTAACTGGCGTTCCCAGTCAAGTCTGGGAGAATATTTAAGAAAATATCAAATTGTGGGTATTCATGGCATTGATACTCGTGCTCTTACCAAACATTTAAGAGACAGAGGAGCTCAAATGGGAATTATATCGACCATAGACTATGACATAAAAAGCCTTCATAGAAAAGTTCTTACTCATCCTGATATTTCAGAGATTGACCATGTAAGTGCAATGATGTGTAAAGAGCCCTATTGGTTTCATGAAGAGCAGAATATGCCTTTATGTATAGTTTATGACTATGGAGTAAAACTTAATATTTTAAGGAATCTCAAAAAAGTTGGCTTTTCAGTATATGTTGTCCCCGGAAAAATGCCAGCCGAGGCGTTACTTGAAATGAATCCCTCCTGTATAATGCTAAGCAACGGGCCAGGTGATCCTCAGATATTAACCTATGCAGTGGATAACATTAAAAAATTGATAGGTAAAAAACCAGTTTTTGGAATATGTCTTGGTCACCAACTATTAGGTCTTGCCTTAGGTGGAAGAACTTATAAACTTAAATTTGGTCATCATGGTGGTAATCATCCTGTAAAGGATATGAAAACTGGAAAAATTTCAATTACAGCTCAGAATCATAACTATTGCGTTGATATAACATCTCTTAAAGGTAAAGTAAGGCTTACCCATAAAAATCTCTATGATGGAACTGAAGAAGGAATGGAGCATGTAGAATATCCAATTTTCTCAGTTCAGCATCACCCAGAGGCAGGACCAGGACCAAATGATTCTTTAGACGTTTTTTTAAGATTTAGAGAAATAGTAAGAGAGTTTGAGAAAAAATAAAAAATTGAGTGGAGGGACATTTAAAAGATTATGCCAAAAAGAACAGACATTAAAAAAATACTAATTATAGGCTCAGGTCCTATAATTATCGGTCAAGCTTGTGAGTTTGACTACTCTGGTGCTCAAGCTTGCAAGGCTTTAAAACAGGAAGGTTATCAAGTAGTTTTAGTTAATTCTAATCCTGCCACCATTATGACGGATCCTTCAATGGCAGACAGAACCTATATTGAACCATTAACAGCTGAAATTCTGGAACTAATTATAAAGAAAGAAAGGCCTGAAGCTTTACTTCCAACACTTGGGGGGCAGACTGCTCTAAATCTTGCTGTTGAGCTTGGTGAGGCAGGTGTTCTTGACAGATACTCAGTAGAACTTATCGGAGCAAATCTTAATGCTATTAAGAAGGCAGAAGATAGGGAGTTATTTAAAAGAGCAATGACAAAAATAGGACTTGAAGTTCCCCGTTCAGTGGCAGTTCATACTATCAAAGATGGACTTGAAATAATAGATGATATAGGTTTCCCCGCTATTTTGAGACCTGCCTTTACCCTGGGTGGAACAGGTGGAGGCATTGCTTATAATATTGAGGAATTTAAAGAACTTCTTGAAAGAGGATTGAAACTAAGCCCTGTAAGTCAGGTTCTAATAGAAGAAAGTCTTCTTGGTTGGAAAGAGTTTGAGCTTGAAGTAATGCGTGATAAGGCAGATAATGTAGTTATTGTATGTTCAATTGAGAATTTTGATCCCATGGGTGTTCATACAGGAGACTCTATTACCGTAGCTCCTGTACAGACCCTTACAGATAGAGAATACCAGACCATGCGTGACAGTGCTATTAAGGCAATAAGAGAAATAGGAGTTGATACAGGAGGAAGTAATATTCAGTTTGCGGTAAATCCAAAAAATGGACGTATGGTTATAATAGAGATGAATCCACGAGTATCCCGTAGTTCAGCCTTGGCAAGCAAGGCAACAGGATTTCCAATAGCAAAAATAGCAGCAAAACTTGCTGTTGGATATACTCTGGAGGAAATTCCAAATGATATAACAAAGGTTACGCCTGCAAGTTTTGAACCAACTCTTGATTATGTGGTTGTAAAAATACCGAGATTTACCTTTGAGAAATTTCCTGAAGCTAATCCAGTACTTACAACTCAGATGAAGTCAGTTGGAGAGGTGATGGCAATAGGAAGAACCTTTAAAGAGGCTCTTGGTAAGGCAATTCGTTCCTTAGAGATCGGTTCATATGGATTTGAAGAGATAGAAGCATCTTATGAACAAATAAGGTGGAGACTTAAAAATCCAAACGCAGAACGCCTTTGGTACATTGCTGAGGCAATCCGAAGGGGATTCAGTATAGATGAAATATATGAATTAAGTGGAATTGATCCATGGTTTTTAAACAATATCAAAGAGATAGTAGATTTAGAGGAAAGAATTAGGAGAAAATCCTTTTTTGCCAATGAGGAAGAACTAAGAGAAATTATTTTTGAATCAAAACAAAATGGACTTTCTGATAGAAGAATAGCAAAACTAATGAACAAAAACGAAGAAGATATAAGAAAATTAAGAGATCGACTTCATATAAAGCCTGTATATAAACTTGTTGATACCTGTGCAGCAGAGTTTGTAGCATATACTCCCTATATGTACTCATGCTATGAAAAGGAGTTTTATAGTTTACATGATTCCCTTGATACTAAACCTCAACTAAAAGTTTTATATGATTCCGATGCTCCACCAAGTGTAAATAAAAATAAAGTAATTATTCTTGGCTCTGGTCCAAACAGAATAGGTCAGGGAATTGAGTTTGATTACTGTTGCGTGCACTCTGTTTTAGGATTAAAGGAACTTGGTTATGAGACAATAATGATAAACTGTAACCCTGAAACAGTAAGCACTGATTATGACACATCAGATAGACTGTATTTTGAACCTCTTACCCTTGAGGATGTGTTACATATAGTTGAAAGAGAAAAACCATTTGGTGTAATACTGCAGTTTGGAGGTCAAACGCCTCTAAAACTTGCAAAAGCTTTAGAGGCTTGTGGAGTGAATATTCTTGGCACAAAGGCTGATGCTATTGATAGAGCAGAAGACAGAAAGCGATTCAAAGAGTTAGTAGAAAAGCTTAATCTAAAACAACCTCCGAGTGGAACAGCTACTTCTCTTGAAGAAGCATTAAAAATAGCCGATTCAATTGGATATCCTATTCTTGTAAGACCCTCTTATGTTCTTGGCGGAAGAGCAATGGAGATTGTCTATGATCAGGAATCTTTAAAGAGGTATATGAGAGAGGCAGTTAAAGCCTCTGAAGACCATCCAGTATTAATTGACAGATATCTTGAGGATGCCATAGAAGTAGATGTGGATGCCATTTCTGATGGTGTAGATGTTATTGTTGCTGGTATAATGCAGCATATTGAGGAAGCTGGAATTCATTCTGGGGATTCTGCTTGTTCTTTACCACCATATTCTCTCTCTAAGGAGGTAATACAGAAAATTAAAGAAGAAACCATAGCAATTGCAGAGGAGCTTGAAGTTAGAGGATTAATGAACGTTCAGTTTGCAATAAAAGACTCTGAAGTCTATGTTCTTGAGGTAAATCCACGTGCTTCAAGAACAATTCCTTATGTTAGTAAAAGCATAGGAATTCCTCTTGCTCAGACTGCATCAAAAATTATGGTTGGAAAGACCCTTAAAGAACTTGAAATACCAAAGGATATAAACATCCCCTATGTTACAGTTAAGGAGGCTATTTTCCCATTTGATAAGTTCCCTGAGGTAGATGTAATATTAGGTCCTGAGATGAAATCAACAGGAGAAGTCATGGGAATTGACGAGGATTTTGGACTTGCCTATGCCAAGGCTCAGATGAGTGCCATGGGAAAGATTCCCTTAAGTGGAAAGGTTTTTATTAGTGTCAAAGACAAAGATAAACATCATATATTTTCTGTTGCAAAGGATTTCGTTGAACTCGGATTTACAGTAATTGCTACGCGTGGAACAGCACAATATTTAATAGAACAAGGTCTAAATGTGGAAGTTGTGAACAAACTTCAGGAAGGAAGACCGAATATTCTTGATTTAATTAAGAACAAACAGGTTCATTTTATAATAAACACAGTATTTGGTAAGGGAGCACAGAAAGACTCAATGTATATAAGAAGAGGAGCCTTACACTATAAAATACCATATACAACAACCATTTCAGGAGCAAATGCGTTTGTTAAGGCTATAAAAAGGCTAAAGGAGTCTCAGTTAAAAGTAAAGCCTATTCAGGAGTATCATATGGAGGTGCTGGGTGCTAAGTAGAGCATTAATAAGTGTATCAGACAAGAGAGGATTGATAGATTTTGTTAAGGAACTCTACAGGTTAGGAGTTGAGATTTTATCTACTGGAGGTACTGCTAAGATTTTAAGAGAGGCTAATATTAACGTAGTTGATGTATCTCAATATACTGGATTTCCTGAGATAATGGATGGAAGAGTTAAAACACTTCATCCACTTATACATGGAGGAATTCTTGCAAGAAGGGAAAATCCTAAGGATATTGAGACAATGAAATCTTTAGGAATAAAGCCAATAGATATTGTTGTGGTCAATCTATATCCTTTTGAAGCAACTGTAAAGAGAGAAAATGTTACAATGGAAGAAGCAATAGAAAACATAGACATAGGTGGACCTACTCTTTTAAGAGCTGCTGCAAAAAACTACAAAGATGTGGTTGTGATTGTTGACCCTGATGATTACTCTTCTGTGATTGATGATATCAAGAATGGTGGGGTATCTATTGAAAAGAGACTTTATCTTGCAAGAAAGGTTTTTTCTCATACTGCGAGATATGATGCTTTAGTAGCTCAATTCTTTGGAAATTTCAGTTCTTCAACCTTCTTTGAAGAATGGACACTACCCCTAAAAATGGTAAGAAAATTAAGATATGGAGAAAATCCCCATCAAAAAGCAGCACTTTATGCTTTAAATGAAGTTCCTTCCTTAATAGATGCAGAGGTGCTTCAAGGAAAGGAAATGTCCTTCAATAACTATCTTGATACTCACTCGGCAGTTCTTATTGCAAATGAATTTACAGAGCCAGTATGTGTAATAGTCAAACATAATAATCCCTGCGGAGTTGCCATAGGAGAAAACATTCATACGGCATATAAAAAAGCCTTTGAATGTGATCCTGTAAGTGCCTTTGGTGGAATAATAGCCTTTAACAGGGTTGTTGATAAATTGACAGCCTCAGAGATTATCAATATTTTTTATGAAGTAATTGTTGCACCAGATTTTGATGAAGAGGCATTAGAAGTTTTTGCAACAAAGAAAAACCTTAGACTACTTAGATTTCCACCGTTACTTAGTAAAATTCAACCTCCAGGATTTGACTTAAAGAGAATTCTTGGAGGATTTATAGTTCAACATTGGGATAGAGTAGATAATGAATTTTCCCAAGCAAAGGTAGTAACAAAAAGAAAACCCACTGATAAAGAGTGGAAAGCCTTAGAGTTTGCATGGAAAGTATGTAAACATATCAAGTCAAATGCTATAGTTTATGCAAAAGAAGACAGAACAGTCGGACTTGGAATTGGACAGACAAGCAGAGTATTTGCAGCAAAAATAGGAGCATTGCATGCTTTAAGTTCACTTAGAGGAACAGTTGTAGCATCGGATGGCTTTTTCCCATTTAGAGACAACATTGATGTTTTGGCTCAAAATGGAGTAACCGCTATTGTACAGCCAGGTGGTTCTGTCAGAGACCAAGAAGTAGTTGATGCAGCAAATCAGTATGACATAGCTATGGTTTTTACAGGAGTAAGACACTTCAGACACTAATATGAGAGCCTTTAAAGAGATAAAAGCAAACTACTACTTTACAAAGGAAGATGAGTCAAGACTTGTTGAACTTAGACCTCTTATGGAAAAAAGAGTTGATAAAGTAGTAGGAGCTCTTTATCAATGGATCATTCAAACAGAGTCAGCAAAAAGAGTCTTTAAAAATGAGTCATTAATTAATCATGTAATGAGACTTGTTAAAAGCTGGTTTATAGCACTATTTTCTGGCAGGTATGATAACTACTTTTATGATTCTCTCATAAGAATTGGACAGAAACATGAAAGAGTTGGAGTTGATCCTCATTTTATGACAAGATCAATGAATATAATAAGAAATGCTTGTGTGGATATAATTTACGAAGAAATAGAGAAAGACAGAGAAAAATACATAATTTCTATTAATAAGATACTTGATATGAATCTTGATGTTATTACCTCAGCCTATCTTGAAGAGGAGATAAAAGGTTACTCTCCTGCATACAGAGTAAAAGCCCAGCTTGTTCAATATGGTGAGATGTTTTCCCAATTCTTAAGTCTTATTCTTATAATAGGCCTTAGCATTCTTACTTTTGCTGTAATCTATCTTTGTGGGAAAGATATATTTGAGATACTATCGGGTAAACTTGAACAGACTATTGTTACCGCTCTTGGTTCAGTTCTGATTCTCTGGGTGATGCTTGAACTTTTAAACACAGAGATAGCACATCTTAAAGGAGGTAAGTTCAGAATAAGTGTTTTTGTTGGAGTAGCACTTGTTACTGTAATAAGAGAAACTATGATTGCAACGCTAAAACATGAGTCAATTGAGTTTATAATTTCGCTTATAGCTGCTATTCTTATAATAGGTATAGTGTACTGGCTTGTTAAGAAAACAGAGGAGGATAGAAAATGAAAGTTCTTGTCGTAGGTTCGGGTGGCAGAGAGCACTCTATTGTTTGGAAACTTGTTCAATCAAGAGTAGTAGATAAGGTATATTGTATTCCAGGAAACGCAGGAATTTCTGAGATTGCTGAGTGTGTAGAAGTTGAAAGTAAAGACTTCTCTGCTTTTTTAGACTTTGTTAAATATGAATGGATTGACCTTACTGTGGTAGGACCGGAGGAACCTCTTGCCAGAGGAATAGTTGATGTATTTGAGAAAGAGGGAAGGAAAATAATTGGTCCTTCAAAGGCGGCTGCTCAGATTGAAAGCAGTAAAGTATTTGCAAAGGATTTTATGAAGAAATATAAGATTCCTACTGCGGAATATAAGGTATTTACATCTTATACTCATGCAGAGGATTATATAAGACTAAAAGGAACACCCATTGTAGTCAAAGCAGATGGGCTTGCTGCAGGAAAGGGTGTTTTTGTATGTCAAAGTTACGAACAGGCAGTGGAGGCATTAAAACTTATAATGAAGGAAAAAGTTTTTGGACCAGCAGGAGATAGAGTAGTGATTGAAGAGTGTCTGCATGGGAAAGAAGTTTCCTATCTTGTTTTTACTGATGGTAAAACTATTGTTCCAATGGTTACCTCCAAGGACCATAAGAGGCTTTTAGACAATGATGAAGGTCCTAATACAGGAGGAATGGGAACCTTCAGTCCCAATCCTATAATAACTCCTGAACTGGAAAAGGAGATTATGGATACTATAATAAAGCCAACAATAAGAGGTTTAAAACAAGAAGGTATTGTCTATAAGGGAATTCTTTATGCGGGTATTATGATTGTCAATAACAAACCCTATGTACTTGAATTTAACTGCAGATTTGGAGACCCTGAAACTCAAGTTATACTTCCAAGACTTGAGACAGATTTGGTAGATATTTTTATGGCTATTGCAGAACAGAGATTGAATAAGATAGAAGTTAAGTGGAAAAAAGATGCCTCTCTTTGTGTAATCTTAGCATCCGAGGGTTATCCAGGAAAGTATAAAAAAGGACTTCCTGTAACAGGTCTTGAAATGGTTAAGGGACTAAAAGATATATTAGTATTTCATGCAGGAACCAAATTCAATGATGAGGGTCAGATAGTTACCAATGGCGGAAGAGTTTTAGGAGTAACTGCTCTCGGTAAGGACATAAAAGAGGCGAGAAAGAGAGCATACTCTGCCATAGAGTTTATAAAATTCGAAGGGATGCAATACAGAAAAGACATTGGTTTAAATATCTAAAAATTTTTTACAATAAAATATTGCG
>JANXBR010000040.1 GCA_025060625.1 Thermodesulfovibrio sp. | reverse complement strand
TTAAAAGGCATCTTTTCTGTATCACCATATACACTTGAAGTGGAGGCAAGAACAAATTTTTTAATCTCATAATCCTTAACACACTCAAGAAGATTTATCGTTCCTTTAACATTTGTATAAAAATATCCCCAGGGATTTTCAACTGATGCTCTTACGCCAGCTCTTGCAGCTAAATTTATGACACCGTCTATTTTGTGATTTTTAAAAATGTTCCTTAAGTTTTCAAAATCCTCAATGTCTGCTTTATAAAAAATAAAATTATGAAAATTTTTGAGATCCCTAAGCCTTAACTCTTTAATTTTGGGATCATAGTAATCGTTTACATTATCAATACCTATAACTGTAAAACCTTTGTTTAAAAGCAGTCTGCATGTAGCCCATCCAATAAAACCCGCACTTCCTGTTACAAAAATTGTTTGCATAGTTTTTTATTTTAACATAAAAAATCATTTTCTTTGTTTGATTTTTATATTTATTGGAGAAAACTTAAATTGAAATGTTTCTCTAAGAAGTTTTTCAATAAATTTGATATGATGCTGCTTGACTGCTGATTGGTCATTTACAAAAACAACAAATGTAGGTGGTTTTACATTAACCTGAGTTATATAATAAAATCTTAGCTCCTTACCATGAGAAGCCATAACTACATCTGATAATTTCTCACTAAAAAGTTTATTCAACTCCGATGTAGCTACTCTTTTAGAGTATTCCTCTAAGATACTATCAACAAGAGGAAATATTTTTGTAAGCCTTGTTTTATCTATAGCAGAAACAGTCAAATAGGGAGCATAATCTACAAACCAGAGTTTACGTTTTATTTCATCTGCAAAAAATTTTGCTTTTCTGTCTCTTTCATCCTGTGCAATCAAATCCCATTTATTAATTAAAATTATCAATCCTTTTTGTTGTTCTGCCACAATTCCTGCAATCTTTTGATCCTGATTAACAATTCCTTCATTTGCATCTATAACAAGAATTGCAACATCAGCCCTTTCAATGCCTCTCAGAGCTTTAAAATATGCAAGCCTTTCTACATAACTCTCTTGAGACATCTCTTTTTTGTAGTAAGAAAGCCTTTTTATTCCTGCTGTGTCAATTAGTAAATATTTTTTACCATAGTATGTGCAAATAGCATCAATACTGTCTCTTGTTGTTCCTGGAATGGGACTAACAATCATCCTTTTTTTGCCAAGTAAGGCATTGATAATAGTTGATTTTCCCACATTGGGACGACCTACAACAGCTATCTTTGGTATGTCCTCATCTTCTAAACTTAATTGTTGACTGTCAGGAATTCTTTCAATGATTTTATCCATAAGTTCTTCAAAACCATATCCTGTAATTGCTGAGATTGGTATGAGATTTTCTGTGCCTATGCTATAAAAATCATATATTCTACCAAGCTTTGAAGGATCATCTATTTTATTAACAACCCATAAAATGTCTTTTCCTGTTTGTCTTAACCTTTTTGCTGTTTCAATATCATCTGGAAGTAATCCTTCTTTGCTATCAAGAAGATGAATTATCAAGTCTGCATCAGATATTGCCATCTCTATCTGTTCCAGCATCTGCTTCTGAATTATATCCTTTACCTTTTCTTCAGGAAAAAAACCTCCTGTATCCACTACTGTAAACTTTTTGTTATCCCATTTTGTAACTGCATAGTTTATATCTCTTGTTACACCTGGATGCTTGTCTGTGATCGCTTTAATTTTTTCCTCGGACTTAATCATTCTATTAAAAAGTGTTGATTTTCCCACATTTGGACGACCTACAATAACCACAGTAAACATTTATGAACTCCTTTTAATTATCTGAAAATTCTTTTGGAAGATTTATTCCGAGAGATTTGATTTTTTTATAAAGATTGCTTCTTTCTATTCCTATAATTTCTGCTGTTTTTGTCATATTCCAATTGTTATCCTTAAGTTTTCTCAAAATAAAGTCTCTTTCAAAGGCATCTCTTGCTTCTCTTAATGTTGTATATGAAAAATATGATTCTTCTTTTACTCTATTTTTTATTATTCCTGTGTTTTCAATATCTGAAGATTCTATAATTTCTTGGGGAACCATTATCATTAACCTTTCTACTGCATTTTTCAATTCTCTTACATTTCCAGGCCAATCATAGTTTTTTAGAATTTTCATTGCCTCGTCGCTAATTTTTTTTCTTCTCCATCCCTTTTCTCTGCTAAATTCCTCCATAAAGTAGTTTACGAGCTCTGGAATATCTTCTTTTCTTTCTCTTAATGGAGCTATATAAATTGGAACAACATTGAGTCTATAATAGAGGTCCTCGCGAAAATTACCCTTTTTAATCTCTTCTGTGAGATCTTTGTTTGTTGCTGAAATAATTCTAACATTGACTGTTATATCTCTTGTTCCTCCAACTCTTTGAAATTTCTGGGTTTCAATTACTCTTAAAAGTTTTGCCTGAGTAAGTAATGACATATCTCCAATCTCATCAAGAAAAAGAGTTCCTTCATTTGCGAGCTCAAACTTACCAATCTTTTTATCTATAGCACCAGTAAAAGCTCCTTTTTCATGGCCGAAAAGCTCACTTTCTATAAGCTCCTGGGGAATTGCTGCACAATTTACCTCAATAAAAGAAGCATTTGCTCTTGAACTCAATGAATGAATCATCCTTGCCACAAGTTCTTTTCCTGTCCCACTTTCTCCCAGTATTAAAACTCTTGAATCTCCTCTGGCAACCATTTCAATCTGGGCTTTTATTTTCTTCATTGCCTGAGAATTTCCAACAAGTTCATACTTTTTTAGTATGCTGCTACGAAGCTTTATATTTTCCTTTTCAAGGCTTCTAAACTGTAAGGCTCTTTCCACAGTGAGTATTATTCTTTCCATTGATAGAGGTTTTTCAAGAAAATCAAATGCACCAAGTTTTACTGCCTGAACTGCCACTTCAACATTTCCATGACCTGAAATCATAATAACTGGAATATCTAAATCTTTTTCTCTTATTTTCTTTATTGCTTCAATTCCGCTCATCTTAGGAAGCCAGACATCAAGAAAAACTAAGTCTATATCTTCTTTATCCAGAATATCCATTGCAGTCTCGGCATCCTTTGCTGTAAGTGTTTTATAACCTTCATCTTCTAAAATTCCAGAGACTGTATCAAGTATTCCAACTTCGTCATCAACAATAAGAATCTTACCTTTCAAGCAGGCACCTCTATTTTAAAAATTGTTCCTGAGGGCTTATTATCCATAACAAATATTCTTCCATTATGCTCAGTGACAATTTTTCTCGCAATTGCAAGTCCAAGACCTGTTCCTTCCTTTGTCTTTGAAAAATAAGGCAAAAAGAGTTTTTCTCTTATTTCCTCATCAACTCCAGGACCTGTATCAGCAATCTCAATCTCAAGACTATTATTTAGTTTAACAGATATTGTTATTTCACCTTTAGCATCCATTGCTTTTATAGCATTGTCAATTATGTTTATAAGAACTCTTTTAAACTCTTGATAGTCAAGCAAAACATCTTTATTTATCTCATCATATATAAGATTTATCTTGACATCTTTGTATCCTCTGTAGAGTTCTATTACATCTTGTATTAAATTTATTGGATTTACTGGTTCTTTTTTAATCTCAGGAAGTTTACCCAGTTTCTGAAAAGCATCAATAAGATTTTTAAGGGATTCAACTTCTGAAATAATTCTCTGAGTTGAACTTTCAAATACTTTATCAAAATCTTCATCTTTATTTTTCCATTTTTTCACAAGTCTCTCAGTGGCAAGTTTAATAGGTGTAAGAGGATTCTTTATCTCATGGGCAAGTCTTCTTGCTACTTCTTCCCATGCAATTGCCTGCTGAGCCTTAACAATATCTGTGATATCATCAAATACTACAAGAATCCCAGTAGCTTCACTATCCTTAGATTCTCTTAATGAGACAACTCTTGCTTTTATCATTTTATTCATACCTTTTATTTTAATGTTTAAGTCTCTTGTAATCTCATAGATTCGCTCTTGAGAAAGCTTTCTTATAAACTCCTTCAATTCATCAGATTCAACAAATTCCAGAATTTCTGAATAGTGTCTACCTTCAAGTTTATCGGCAGGAATTTGTAGTATTTCCTCTCCTGCTTTATTTATTTTGATAATGTCGCCATTTTGTCCGATAAATATAATTCCTGAGGTAATATTAGAAAAGATTCTTTCAAGTAGAATATTTCTGTCTGAAAGCTCAGCATAGGCTCTGTCAAGTTTACCTATCATCTCATTGAAGGAGTTTACAAGAATGCCAATTTCATCAGAACTTTTGGTAGTAATTTTAACCTTAAGATCGCCTTCAGCAACTCTTTGAGTTGCTTGAACAAGTTCTTTTAATGGATTTGTAATTTCTTGAGATATCTTTAATGATGCCCAGAGTGCAAGAAATACTATAATAAGACTTAAAAAACCAAGAAACATAAAGTAGTTTGATTTAACAACTTTTCTAAAAGAACCCATCTTAAGGTACTCCTCATGATAAGATTTAACCTCTTCAACCTTCTTAGTTAGATAAGGTGGAATCTCCATTTTTAAAATAAGAACTCCCTGTTTTTCAGGAACTGCTGCAATAATTATATCTCCCTCTGAAGAAGAAATAATCTGTGATGATTTTTTGCCTTGAAAGGCATCTTTTACTGACTCAGGCATATCTTCTTCAAGAGTTTTTAACCTTTCTACGGAAACTCCCTCTGGAAGAACTTTTGTTTTGCCTGCGCTAAAATCCTCAGCAAGTTTAAGCAGTCTTTCCTTTTCAAAATTATAAAAAGACTTAATCGTATCCACTGTTTTTGATATAACTTCTCTGTTAGATTTGGAAAAGATTCGTTCTATTGAACTTTCAAGAACTCCGCTGAAGGCAATAAATAAAAGGGCAGAAGGGATTAGCACCAGTCCAACAAAAATAGTCACTATCTTTATTCTGAATCTGTAACCAGGAACTTCTCTATGTTTCTCAAGATAAAGCCTGAATATACTTCTTATAACAAAAAATCCTAATGTTAGTATAAAAATTATATTGATTACAAAAAGAGATGCCATTATAAATCTCGTTGGAATTTGTTCAGGAGGAAGTCTTAATAGATATATCTCAAATCCAAGCACAATTAAAAGCAAAGTTATGAGAAAAGCAGGGAAAAAATATATTTTTATTTTCTCTTTCATGGCAATCTAAAGTGGTCTGACTCCTTTGTTATTTTTCTCTCATGTGTTGGTAAAAAAAATAAAATATGCTCAAGAATTGTAGGAAGTTTTTTTATATTTGACTCAACAGTAATCTTTATATAGTATCTACCTCTATCCACACTATTGATGTTTACCAATCTCAAAGGATCTATCTTTAAAGTCCAATCCAATGCTTCTTGCCAGTTTTTAAATCTTCTCTCTGTTAACCTATCTCCTTCTAAGGTCCTTATAATAAATTCATCCTTAATAG
This sequence comes from Thermodesulfovibrio sp., assembly GCA_025060625.1. Taxonomy (GTDB): domain Bacteria; phylum Nitrospirota; class Thermodesulfovibrionia; order Thermodesulfovibrionales; family Thermodesulfovibrionaceae; genus Thermodesulfovibrio. The sequence goes on along the minus strand of JANXBR010000040.1, from coordinate 5,808 downwards.
GATCAGGAATAAGAATTCTCTGTATTTGAACTCCAGTTATAAACTCATCTGGAATAATAGCCCATTTTCTGTAAAGTTCTATAAGTATCAATATATTTTTACTTAAGCCACTTTTAAAGTCCTCTATAAAATCCTGAGAAGGAATAATCTGAGTCTTAACAGTTAAAAAATTACTCTCTCTGTAAACTTCCATATTAATATTTTCAATGGCATATACACAGAAAACATGAAAAAAAACAAATACCAAAACAAATAAAAGTTTTATTTCAAACTTTTTCATCAGTTTTATTATATTACTTTTGCTTTACTTTTTCTTACTCTTTGTGATAAAAACAAATTAAAATCTTAATGGAGGTGCCACATGAAAAAATTTTTAATGATTGCAGGAGCAACTTTTATTTTTATCACAGGTTGTGCAACAAAAGAGTATGTTAAAGAGCAAACTGATCCTATTAATCAAAGACTTGAAAGAATTGAAAAACAGCTTGAGAACATTAACAAAGATATCTCATCCCTCAGAACAGATATTAAAACTCTCAACTCAAATTTAGACTCTGTTAATACAACGGCAAAAGAGGCACTTAAAAAATCAGAAGAAGCTGTTAGAGAATCAAAGGCTGCAGTAATGCAGGCACAAGATGCGGCAAAAAAAGCCCAAGCCGCAGCTGAAACATCTAAGAAGGCTTTTGAATTACAACAGAAAAAGTAATTTGACATTTTAGTTTTATAAATATTAAATTTTTTGATTATGAAAAGCCAGTTTATCCATTCTCTATGGATTGGAGTTGTTGCAGGCTGTTTTGGAGGACTTGTTGGGCTTGGGGGCGGTGTAGTCATGATTCCTCTTATGGTAGCTATCCTCAAAATTACTCAACATAGAGCTCACGGTACAAGTCTATTTGCTCTTGTATTTACAGGAATTACTGGTGCAATTACATACGGAATGAAAGGTTCAGTTGACGTTATTGCATCTTTAATCCTTGCTATTACAGCAATTTTTACTGCAAGGTTAGGTGCTCGCTTTGCTAACAGTCTTCCAGAATGGAAACTTAAAAGAGCTTTCGGTGCTTTTTTAATTTTTGCTGCTTTAATTTTAATAGCAAAACCCTATCTTGGAGAGTTACATCATTTTGAAATTGAAGGAATTGCAAAAATTATTACACTTCTTATAATAGGAGTCTTTGCAGGATTTCTTGCAGGAATGATGGGTATCGGTGGAGGAACTGTTATGGTTCCTGCTCTTGTTTTAATATTAAATTTTGGACAACATATTGCTCAAGGAACTTCACTACTTTGTATGGTTCCTGCAGGTGCTGTAGGTGCATATACTCATTTAAAACTTGGAAATGTCATAAGAGATTTACTTCCTGGATTAGTTCTTGGAATAATTGGTGGAACTTATATTGGCTCCAATATAGCCCATGCTCTAAGTGATGCCTACTTAAGAGTTATATTCTCTTTGATAATAACATGGACTGGAATAAGATTTCTAAGAACGCCGAAGCCTGTTAAATGATAAAGATAGCAATAATTTTGATTTTGCTAACTATATCATATAATACACATGCCCAAGAAAATCCACAAAAGGTTATTTTAAAGTATGGTAAACATGCAGATTTTCTAAGATTTGTTTTCATATGTGAAAAGCCAGAGATTGTTTACTCAATAAATGTAAATTTATTAAAAGATGGAAAAATAAAACTAACTTTTACAAATCCCTTTGAAATTGAGTATGATGGAAAAATTTTATCTACTCAAGATAGTATAAAGGATATAAAAATAATGAAAGAAGACAACACTCTAACTATTGGAACATTAAATATTGAAAGAATAAAAGTTTCAAGATATAACTCTCCCTCAAGACTTGTTGTGGACGCCTACTCTGAAGAAGTAGCTCTTGAAGAAAAAATTAAATCAACCTCTGTATTAATTGATCCAGGACATGGTGGCGAGGATCATGGAATAAAGGGAAAAGAGAATAGTGAAAAAAATATTACTCTGCAGGTCTCAAAAGAAGTAGCCTCAAAACTTACACAAAAAGGTATAAAAACCTTACTAACAAGAGGAATTGACGAAAATATCTCAATTAGAAAAAGATTAAAACTTGAGAATAAATTAAAACCCTCTTTATTTCTGAGTATTCACCTTTCATCAGGAGACTATTTTGTAATATATACATCACCAATAAAGAAAAATATACCGAAAGAGGATCCTTCTAAGGTTTTTCTTACTGAAGACATTCTGGTAAAAACTTTTATAAAAAAATTAAGAGAAAATTTTTCAGAACCCATTTATAATGAAAAACTGCCTGCCACTGTTCTTAAAGAGGCTTCTGGACCTTCTCTGATTATAGAACTTCCCAGAAGAATTTTGTTTTCTGACAGAAATTATACAAATAAAATTGTAGAACTGATTTCTCAAACTATATTTGAAAATTTTAAATCAAAGATTAAAAAAGAGAAGATTAAAAATGAATAGAAAAATTATCATACCTTTTTTAATATTGCTTTTTTTAATAGCATTAGTCTTAGTATATCTAAATTCTTCAAATTATAACAAATCGGCATATTATGAAAGTTCCAAAACTGATAGGACTGTTGAAAATTTTAGAATATATATACCCTCTTCTAATTCTCTATTAACCAAAGAAATACATTTACAAAAAGAGGATTCGGAATTAAAAACTCTTGAGAAGATTCTGGAAAGTTTTATAGCAGAATTATCATCACCATTTAGAGAGACTAAAATTCTCGGCATATACAGAGACAAAGAAAATATAATCTATTTAGATTTATCTATAAATTTTGCATCTTCTCAGAGCTTGCGAGAAGAGTATTTTTTAATCAAAGCACTATATAAAACTCTTAAAGAAAACTTTTCATGGATAAGAGATCTAAAAATTCTCATAGATAGTAAAGAAGTTGAAACTATTTCTGGTCATATTTCAATTGATTCATATATAAAGGAAATACTGGAGGAAAGTTAATGAGAGAGAAGCCTGTAGGTATCTTTGACTCTGGAGTAGGAGGTTTAACTGTTTTAAAGGAAATATCAAACTTAATTCCCAATGAAGATTTGATCTATCTTGGAGATACTGCAAGGGTTCCTTATGGAATCCGCTCAGCTGAAACAGTTATTAGATATTCTATTGAATGTGCAAGTTTTCTTTTTAAAAAAGGAATTAAAATGCTCGTTGTAGCTTGCAATACATCTTCATCTGTAAGTCTTGAAGTCTTAAAAGAAAGGTTACCGATATCTGTGATTGGCGTTATTGAGCCAGGTGTAAAAGCGGCATTAAAGGCTACAAAAAATGGAAAAATCGGCATTATTGGGACAGAGGCAACCATCCATAGTGAAGCTTATCCTAAAAAGATTAGACAAATAGAACCAGATATACAAGTTATCTCAAAAGCTTGTCCATTATTTGTACCATTAGTTGAAGAAGGCATATTGGAAGGCAGTATTGCTGAATTGATAGTGGAAAGATATCTCAAAGAACTAAAAAAAAGCGGAATTGACACATTAATTCTTGGATGTACCCACTATCCTTTGTTAAAAAAAACTATTCAAAAATATATGGAAGGAATTCAACTTGTTGATTCTGCTGAAGAAGTATCTCGGGAAGTAAAAAAAGTCCTTTCACATCAGGGACTTATAAATGAGAAACCAGATTCAGGCGAGAAAACTTTCTATGTAACTGACTCTCCTGATAGATTTAAAAAAATTGGTGAAATATTCTTAAATTGTAAAATAGAAAATATATTTAAAGTTTCTCTTGAGGAGGAGAAAACCAAATGAGACCAGATGGAAGAAAAAATGATGAACTCAGAGAGATTAAAATTGAAAAAAATTTCATAAAGAATGCTGATGGTTCAGTTTTAATACAGCTTGGTAATACAAGGGTTATATGTACTGCTTCAATAGAAAATAAAGTGCCTCCATTCTTAAAGGATCAAAAAAAAGGATGGGTTACTGCAGAATATGGAATGCTTCCTCGTTCAACCCCTACAAGAATGATCAGGGAGTCAACAGCAGGTAGAGTTGGGGGTAGAACTCAGGAAATTCAAAGACTTATTGGAAGAGCCATGAGGGCAGTAGTAGACCTTGAAAAACTGGGAGAAAGAACCATATGGATTGACTGCGATGTAATTGAGGCTGATGGTGGAACGCGCACAGCTTCTATAACAGGAGGTTATATAGCATTAGTTGAAGCGGTTAAAAAAGCAATGAATTTAGGGATGATTACAGAAAATCCTATAAAAGAAAGCATCGCAGCAATAAGTGTTGGCATTGTCTCAGCAGAACCAAGACTTGACCTATGTTATTTAGAGGACTCTCAAGCAGAAGTTGATATGAATGTAGTTATGACTGGCACAGGAAAATTTATTGAAATTCAGGGAACAGCTGAAATTGTTCCTTTTTCCAAGGAAAGTTTACTTCAGCTTTTAGCTTTAGCAGAAAAAGGCATAAAGGAGATAATTAGGATTATAAACAATATTGACTGAGTATGTATCATGTATTAATTATACTTTTTGATGATACATACATATATCAAGAGAAACTTAGACAGAGAGCTCCAATCCAGATTGACCTACGCTTTATGAGTGGAACAAAATTTATGTGTGCATTTGATAGATTAAAAATTATTGAAAATAAAATTCCTCCTATTCAATCTTCAATAAACTTCATAGGTAAGGGGGATTATCACTATGTTTCCTATATTTTTTTAAAGAGAATAAATGAGCCCTTTGTTCTTTTAGTTATTGATAATCATATTGATATGAAATATTCAGATAAAAACTTTATAAGATGCGATTCCTGGCTTTACAATGCAGGATTATTGAAAAATCTAAGGCAAATTTATTACATAAACTCTCAAAAAATCAATAAAATTTTTAAGACAGAACTGCCAATTTATCTAAGCATTGACAAAGACATAATTGACAATAGATATTTAAAAACAAGATGGACTCAGGGAACAACCTCTCCTCAACAACTTGTAGATTTTATCCTAAATATAATCTCTTTTAATAGGGTAATTGGTATAGACATATGTGGAGAACCTGAGCTTATCATAGAAGAACTTAAAAAAAGCGAAGAAATAAATCTTTCTATAATAGAGTGTATAAAAACATTAAATTTCAAACAGTCTGCATAATTAATTTACTAAAACAATTTTAATTATATATAATACTGAACATGAAGATTGCAATTGGTTCTGATCATGCAGGTTTTGAACTAAAAGAGTTAATTTTTAAAATTGTTAAAGAAGCTGGACACGAAGTTATTGACAAGGGAACAGGTTGTTCCTGTTCCGTTGATTATCCAGACTATGCAGAGGCAGTCTCACAGATGGTTTCTGATGGAAAAGCTGACAGAGGTATTTTAATATGTGGTACAGGTATCGGCATGTCCATAGTTGCGAACAAATTTAAAAATATAAGAGCAGCTTTATGTAATGACCTCTTTACAGCAAAAATGTCCAGGCTTCATAATGATGCTAATATTCTCTGTATGGGAGCAAGAGTAATTGGAAAGGGACTTGCAGAAGAGATAGTAAAAACATGGCTTAACACACCCTTTGAAGGTGAAAGGCATCTTAGGAGACTTGAAAAAATAAATATAATAGAAAGGAAGGTTTTTGATAAATGAATATGAAATCTTTAAGGGATGTAGATTCTGAGATTTACTACCTCATACACCAAGAAAAAAAGAGAGAGACGAATAAAATTCTAATGATAGCCTCTGAAAACTACGCAAGCAGAGCTGTTATGGAAGCTCAAGGCTCACTTTTTACTAACAAATATG
>JANXBR010000003.1 GCA_025060625.1 Thermodesulfovibrio sp. | reverse complement strand
CTGAGCAAGAACACCTATTAATAATCCAGCAGCAAGTGAAACAATTAAAGGTGCATGCTGAGAACCCGGACCTTTTAAACTGTAAAAAAGTAACATTCCTCTACTTTCTCCTTCTGGCTGAGGATCAATGAGAAGAAGAATAAGAAATCCAAACATCAAAAGAGGAAATGCAAGACCTGCTGCCTTTGATGGAGCTGGTTGAGTTCTTCCAAGAGAGTAACCAGCCTTTAAAAATCTCGTTCCAACCCATATACCAAAGACAAGTCCAAGCAAACCAAAAAGTGCATTTCCATCTCCTCCTGCAAGCCTAAGAATAGTTCTCCATGGACAGCCTAAGAATACCAATGCACCTATCATCGCAAAAACACCTAAGATAAATCTTATAAATGGAGCAGAGCCTCCACGGGGTCTATATTCTTTAAATATTAACGCAGAAAGAAAGGCTCCAATTACCAATCCAATTATTTCAGGTCTCATATACTGCACAAGTGAAGCTCTATGAAGTCCTAAGGCACCAGCAATATCTCTTTGCATACATGCAACACATATACCCATATTGCCTGGATTACCAAGACTTTGAAGTAAAGGAGCAATAACACCAATAACTAAGCCAGCAATGATAATTCCCTGCCGTGTGCCAAAAAAGTTTTTAAAACTCTCCATAAAATCCTCCAGAAATTTTAAATATTTTACTTAAATATTTCCAATATGTAAAATTGTTTTTTCCGATAAATAATTTAAAACTTGATAGATTTTGCCGATTCAGAGGGGCGAATTAGTTAGTGAAAAAATTAATTTTCTTCTGCTATAATTTAAAGTTATGAGAAAAAGAGTTTTAAAAAATATAAAGTGTAAATATTGTAAGAGCATAGTTATAATCTTTTTCTACTGAAGAAGAGTTGTGCTCTGCTGTAGTGAGTGCGGAGCAGAATTCAAAGTTTCTGAGTATCTAAATGAGATCGATGATGAGACATGGGAACTTATTTCAAGAAGGTCCTGTGATAGGGCATAAAATTTTTTAAAACTTTATCCAAGATAGTTTTTACTAATTTGGACTATCTGGAGCTTTTCTACAATACTATTTTTCTTTTCCTCAGCAAGGTCTCTCAAATAATTAAGAAGAGCTCCTATGGCTTGAAGTTCATCAAATTGAAGAGTTGCCATCTCCTCTATATTTATTCCAGATAAAACTGCTAAAGCCTCATCAAAACGATCTTCTTTTAGAGCAAGTTCTGCCCTTATTAGAAGAGTTCTTATCTTAGACTGCTCCTGCAAAGGCTCTTTTGGGTTCATTCTGGTTTTCCTTTGTCTGTCTTTTTATGTCTTCCCATGCTGATTTTATGTTATTTAATATTTCAATACACTTTGAGATTGACTCTATGTCATTGAATAAATTTGCCCTTACAAGGTCACTTATTAAAATTGAGTAAATTACACTTAGTTTTTCGGCTATTTCGCCACCTCTCTGTCTATCAAGAATGTCATTGAGATAATAAAGTATATCCGTTGCTCTTCCAAGCTCTATTGCTTTCTTTTTTACCATATCAGGATCATTTATATCCTTAATTATGCAATCCTTTGCAATTTCAAGTGAAACTATTGCCTTGTCATAAAGCATAATGATAAGCTCTAATGAGTCTGCTCCCATTACTTTACTTTGTAGATAGGAGTTTACATAGGTCATCTTATTTGCCTCCTTTCGTCATTTCAGATAATGATGTCATAAAATCTTGAATTCTTGAACTAATTTGATTTGTTTTATTTATAAATGCCTCAAGCTGGGAATACTCTTTGCGAAGTCTTTCTTCATATTTTACAAGAGAACTCTGAAGTTCTGAAATCTTTCGGTTAATATTTGTAATCTGTCCTTCACCAATGTTTCTGTATGTATTTATTGCACCTGTCCATGCTGTAAGCTGAGCGGAAAAGTTGTTTTTTAAGTTTGAGAGAATATCAGTCAATTTTTCAGGATTAGAATTTTTAAGGTTATTTAGAACTTGATTATTAATTGTTATTGTTCCATCTTTATCTGAGTATTCAATCAAACCAGCATTGATCATAGGATTAATCATTCTTATCATGCCTGTTTTTATTGTTACTATTGTGCTGTCACCTTGAAACTGGGCACCTTTTGAAGTCATCTGATTAATTAAAGAGACTAAGGAGTTATAAGATGTAACAAAACTATTAAAGGAACTATCAATTTTTGAAAAATCCTGTGTTATTGTAATAGTAGCTGAACCTGTCTCTTTTACATTTACTTCCAATCCATTAAGAAGATTATTAAAAGTATTTGATGGTGAGGTTACAGGAGTTGTTGAATTTCCAATTTTAATTGAGGCATTTTGTGCATTCTGAATGGTTTCAAGGCTTCCAAGTTGAGAGGGCAAATTTTCAACTTCTATAGCAGAGTTTGAAGAAGTTGACTCAAAGGTAGAGTTTGATGCATCGGTCTCTGAAAGAAGCAATCTATAGTCTGTGCCTGTATAATAAACTGAGGCTTTTACATATTTCTGGGCAGAGTTTATGCTGTTAACTAAATCCTGAAGAGTCTGTCCTGCAGAGTAATTTATATTAAAACTTTGAGAATTTGAACTGTCTGTCCAATATTTAAGGATCATTGTTCCTGAAGAGGAAAATGTATCATTAAGGGAAGAAAATCCCTGATTACTTGCTCTTATTTCAGTCTGGGCAACTCTGTTTACAGTTATACTCATGGTAATATTTGGTGCATCCTTTGTTGCAGTAGCGGTCAAAACATTTGAGTTTGAAGAGTTGGCTTTTTTTGAGGATACAAGACTATTTATATCAAGATTGTTGAAAAAGTTTTGCATTCCACTTAATGCTCCATAAAGATTATTTAAACTTGAAACCTTACCTTGAACCAGAGCTCTTTTCTGAGCAAGCTGTGATAGAGGTTTTTGTTTAATCTGAAGTAGCTTGTTTACCATTCCTTCTGTATCAAATGAGCCTGTTAAGCCTGATATGTAAAGGTCAGCCATTTTTAAACCTCCTGATTATAAAAAACACCCTTAAGTTCCTCCATTCTCTTTAAAATTTCTATAAGCCAATCTGGTGGTATCTGTCTGATTACCTCTTCTGTTCTCATATCAATTATTTTTGATATGGTCATTTTAAGTTCCCTATCTATATCAATTCTAAGATATTTTTCAAGCATGCTGAATTTATGTCTTATCTCATCCATTAATCTATTAAGCTCTTCCTGTGAAATTGCTGTTTTTTGAAAATTATTTGAATTTTTTTGTATCAAACTTTTTTGATTATTCAAACTATCTAAATCGTTATTCTGCAGAGATTTATTATATATAGCATCTACCTCTATTTGTCTAAAAGGATTGATTATTATTATTTCTTTTTCTATTCCATCCAGCCTCATCTTTTACTCCCCTAAAAAAACTTGGGGAGGGAGTTGCCCTCCCCTATTTTTAACGAAGTAGTTGTAGCACAAGCTGAGGCAGAGCATTTGCTTGAGCAAGCATAGCCACACCAGACTGCATTCTTATCTGCATTGTTACAAAGTTACTCATCTCAGCTGCAAAGTCTGTGTTACGGATTATGTTTTCAGCCTCCTTTGTGTTGTCATATGATGCTTTCTGTCCATCCCATATAGCCTGTAAATTGTTGATTACAGAACCAATCTGAGTACGAATTTTATCAGTCTTTTGCAGTGCTGTTTTGACTATATCAAGGGCAAGTTCTGCATTTGGATTGTTTGTAACATCAATGGAGTAAAGGTTCTTGAAAGTAGAACCTCCAGTAGGAGCGACACCTAAGCCCTCGGAAGCAGTAGAAATACCTGTAAAGTTATATGTAAAGTCATCAACGCCCATTATCACAAGTTTACCAACACGAATTGCTGAGCCTGTAGCAGAGGCTCCAGCGGTGCCAGCATTTGCTAAAACATTTACTGTAGCAGCTGATAAACCCATAAACTGTGCCATGTTTACGGTTACAGTTCCATAGCTTGCAGCAGCTGATACTGAAACTTCTAATCCTATTGTTTCACCTTCTGTTACAAGAACAAGTTTTCCGCTTTCAATTTTTGCGGTAATGTTTTTATTATTGGCAGATGCCTGTGTATTAATTTTGGTTACAAGATCTGTAAGAGTAAGAACACTATTTTCACCTACTGTAACGGTAATGTCAGCTGTACTATCTGAACCTACAAAGAATTTTATTGTTACAGACTGACCCGTTGATGTCTGTATATCTGTCCATTCAGCAGTTGCAGTGCTTGAGTTGGTAGCTCTTGCTGTAATACCCAAGTTTTGTAAGGTTGTTGAACTGTTTATGCCATTGGCAATAGCTTTTGCATCAACAGCAAAGACTAATTGACCTCCTACATTTATACCTGCTACAGTAGCTTGGTCTCCTGTATCATATCTCCAAGCTGTTCCAGTTACAACCGCACCTGTAGTGGCTGTATATCCATTGTTTACTGAGGAGCCTGCTACAGCACTTGCTGCAACAGCATAGGAAAGGGGACCTCCACCAATTACCATATTGGCACCAAGGTCATTTGCCTTAACTGATTCAATTCCAACTGTAATTGTCTGTTCTGCTCTTGCACCATAGTGAATTACTTTATCAGAGAAGGTTCCGTCAAGAAGTTTAATTCCATTATATTCAGTGTCAGTTCCAAGCTTTTGTATGGCATCAATTATGTTTTGAATGTCTCTTTGAATTGCTGAACGAGCATTAGGGTCATTAATATCATTGGCTGCAGACTGTGCCTTTGTATAGATTGTCTGTAGTTTCTCAAAAATCTGTCCAACATTTGTCTCTGCAATCTGTAATGCACTTATTCCAGTCTGAATGTTACGATTACCTTGTTCAAGAGCTGCTGCGACAACGCTAAGCTGGTCAGAAATAAAAAGACCTGCTGCATCATCAGCTGCAGAGAGAATTCTCTGACCTGTTGAGATCCTTAAAAGGGATTTGTTCATTGCCCTTTCGTTTCTTAGAAGGGCTGTGTGTGTTACTGTTGATTCTGCATTAAAGTTAATTCTTAATGCCATGGTTTAACCTCCATGTTTTTTTTGTTTAGGATGCCTCCTGCATCCAGACAGTTCTGGATGAATTTTATCTCTTCACCTCCTTTCCATCCAGCTGTCTTAATTATATTAATCGGATAGGTTTTTCAAAAGTTTAGTGTATTATTTTCTTATATTTTTCAATGCATTCAAAGAGCATGGAAGTTGACTCTTCAATATATCTTTTTATAGCATCTACAGTCTCACTAATGAAGTTTATACCTCTTATTTCCTTTTGATAGCAGATAAAAAGGGCGAGATGCTCATAGTGAAGAAATCCACCTCTCACTAAGATGTTAAGCATGCCATTATTAATTTTATTTAAATAAATCCACACAAAAATATTATGTAAAGCATCCATAAGCTGGCTTGTATTTTTAATGTTTGAGTTTAGCTGGGAAAGACAATACTTTTTATAATTTATAGTCTCTCTTTCAAGTTGTGTAAGTCTATTTAAAACATAGTCCCTTTCATCTAAGTATTCTTTGCTGAAACTATCTTTGATTAACTTTATTTCTCTTTCTTTATTAAATTCTTTCAATCTTATCTCGTCCTTTTTTGTTGGTATTGTTCCCATGATTTTTGCTCCCTTTGATGTGTTAAAAACACGGACATCTCTTACTATCTTAAGCATGTCTTCAATCCATATTCTTGCCCAGTTTAGAATGAAATTAGTATATACTTTATCACCAAAATTTCCCTCCACCTCTATATCTTTACCCAGGTCTTCGGCATAAAAGTAGGTATTTTCATCAAGGGCTATATTATGAGTAGCATGATGTCTCTTTGGGTCTTTGTAACCCATGTCTGTGCCAAAAAGATAAATGTTCTTAAATCCTGCATTTATTGCGAATGAAAGCCCGCCATTTACAACAGTAGGATTTGAAAATATTAGTCTTGGTATGTGAGGTTTGAAAAAAAGGCATCCTGCATCATTTTCCTTAAGATACATATAATTTTCATCAAAGAGTGTTGATACCGCTGGATACATGGGATTGTTAAAAATTACTGGTATGCTTCTTACATATTCAGGGTCATTAATCCATATTAATGCATCATAGGTAACTACGGTTCTTTCTATATCTATGTGAAAATCTGGTTTAATTCCAAATTTATGTAAGGAAGAAAGACTGCTTCCACATGAGAAAACCACAGCCTTCTCTCTATTTTCTGCAATGAAGTCCAATGATTCATCAAGAGAAGGACCTGCACCTACTATAAAGGCTACCGAATCTTCTGTAACTTTGGTTTTTCCATAAAAAAGAGGAATCTCTTTTTTAATGTTCTCCAAAGTATGCTCCACAGACCAGTATTCATCTTGAAAAAAGCCCCATCCTGAAAAAATTTGACTAAATCTTCTATTAAATTCTTTAAAGAATTCTTCATAGTAAGTGTCTTCAAAATAGTAAAAAAGAGGCATCTCAAAGCTTAAGGGTGGATTAAGGACAAACTGACAGTAAAGAGCAACCTCTTTAGCCGCCTCTTGGGGGTCTTCTTTTATGAAAACATTAAAAGTTCTGTTTTCTTTCATATATTTTTCCAGAAATTGCCAATCTATTGTAAAGAGTGATGCCTTAAAAATTTCGGGATCTCTTTCAACAACTATTAGTTGCTTTATGTCATATCTGGCTGAAATCTCTATCAGATGATAACCAAGACCTATTCCAAGACAGAGAAAAGTCCCAAATCTATCACCTTTCTGAATTGGTTTTTTAACAAATTCTACCCTTGGTTCCTCCTTTGCCATCAAAATATACTCATACCAGTGTCTCATATCCATCATTGTATCTTTAAATTGAGTTCCTGTGTCTGGTTTTATATAAAATTTAAATCCTTTTTTTTCAAAATCTTCTATATATTTTATGGATATTTTTTGAGGATCTCCGCCATAAACTCTTTTTCCTTCAACCTGAAGGTCTATCTCTCCTGTTTTTGGGTCTATGTAAATTCCTGTATTTTCAAGTTTTGAGGGTTTTTTTAGGAGTTCAAGAAGCTGGGGGGCATGTTTTTTTAAGTAGTTAACATTTCTATTTTTTCTTTCTTCAAGAGTCCGTATTATTTTTCTTACATCGGCATGCATAAACTATTTTAACATAATTCAATTTAACATTATTTGATAAAAAGATGTAAACTTACCATTATGGGTCTATTGAGAAGTGCAACCTATGTATTTTCGGCTTTCATTTATCTTAATTTTTTTGTCTATCTCTTTCACTCCATTATTGCTAAAAAATTAGGTCCTGAGGGTTATGGTGAATTTACAGTTGTCTATTCTTTTATGTTTGTTGTTGGTTATCTCACATCTTTATTAATTACTGTATCAATAAAAAACATAATAGAGAATTTTAGCAGGCGATATGAGTTTCTACAGTCATTGAGATTAGTTGGACTTCTTGCAGGAGTCCTTTTTGCTTTGCTTGGATTTTCAATGGCAGAGATAATTAGAGATTTTCTTAATGTCAAGGAGAGTTATTACTTCCATATAGTATCTCTTTCATGGTTGGTCTTGTTTGTGCTGGTTGTGGAAAAAAGTTTTCTTCAAGCAACAGACAAATTTGGAGTTTTTGCCCTATGCAATGGTGCTGAAATAACAATAAGAGTAATTTTTGCTTATCTTTTATTACAATTTGGCTTTAGAGTAGAAGGTGCACTTTTTTCCTATCTAATGGGAATTATTTTTGTCCTGATTTTTCTTTTGATAAGAAATGGAGGATTTCATTTTAAAAGAGCCAAACTTGATATAAGCAAAATAATTAGAGTTGCTCTTTATGCATCACCAATGGGATTTTTTATATATGCCGATGATATATTTATAAGAAGAATTTTTGAGCAAAATACTGCTGGAATAGTTGCCTCTGTCTTGACAGTGGGAAAATTTCTTCTCTGGTCTGTTATTGCTCTCTTGGATGTATTTTTCCCAAAGTTTGTTGAGACAAAGGGAAGTTTTTTATTCAAAAAACATGTGTTTCAACTCTTTATCATAGCCATATTTATAGAGTTTGTGATGCAGATAACCATGCAACTGATAGGTGAAAATTTTATAGTTTTAATTTTTGGAGAAAGATTTAAAAGTGCTTACATGTATCTTTCTACATATCTTTTTGCCCTTTTACCACTTGTATTATCAATAGTATTTATCAATGTAGCGATAGCCTTAGAAAAAGGAATTCTATTTATTTATATCCATGCAATTTGTTTCTACTTAGGCTTTTTAATTTTTAAATTTGAAACAGTTGACAACTATCTAAGATATATTTTTGCAATAAACCTGCCCTTTCTGATATTTTATTTTTATCTTTTCAGAAGAGAACTCTTTTTGAGAAAAAGTTGAAATTTAAAGGGGAGGAAAAAATGAGAAGAATTCTTGTAACAGGTGGAGGAGGTTTTATAGGTTCACATCTTTGTGAGAGACTTCTCAATGAGGGTAATGAGGTAATTTGCGTTGATAACTTCTATACGGGAACAAAAAGAAATATTTTGCATTTACTTAAAAATCCCTATTTTGAGGTTTTAAGACATGACATTACCTTTCCCCTTTATGTAGAAGTAGATGAGATATATAATCTTGCCTGCCCTGCATCACCTGTGCACTATCAATTTGATCCTGTCCAGACAGTTAAGACCTCTGTTCATGGTTCAATTAACATGCTCGGGCTTGCAAAAAGATTAAAAATAAAGATTTTGCAGGCATCAACCTCAGAGGTTTACGGTGACCCAAAGGTTCATCCACAGCCAGAGTCTTACTGGGGCAATGTAAATCCTATCGGTCCAAGAGCCTGTTATGATGAAGGAAAAAGATGTGCTGAGACACTCTTTTTTGCCTATCACAGACAGCACAAGTTAAAGATAAAAGTGGCAAGAATCTTTAATACCTATGGACCCAGAATGCATCCCAATGACGGAAGAGTGGTAAGTAATTTCATTATTCAAGCCCTAAAAGGAGAGGATATAACTGTTTATGGTGATGGTTCCCAGACAAGAAGTTTTTGCTACATAGATGATATGGTAGAAGGGCTTATAAAGCTTATGAACAGTGCTGATGATTTTACAGGTCCTGTTAATCTTGGAAATCCACAGGAAACATCTATACTTGAGCTTGCCGAGATTGTAATCAGGCTTACTAAGTCAAAATCAAAGATAGTCTTCAAGCCCTTACCAGAGGATGATCCTCAACAGAGAAAACCTGATATAACTCTGGCAAAAAATGTTTTAGGATGGCAACCAAAGATAGGGATACAAGAAGGTTTACTCAAAACTATTGAATATTTCAAGGGTATTTTAGGAATTTGCAGAGATTAGCTGTTAAAGGAAAAATGTTTCAACTTTTCTTGAGCAGTCAGTCTGTATGCCTCAAGGCCAATGGTTTCCTCTCCGGGTCTTGGTATGACATAGCATGTGACCTTTTCTAAAAATCCTATTCTTACTCCAGCTTTATAAAATCTGTCTTGAAGGTCTGTATCATTTACTCTATTCCATTTCTTTCTCCAGCAGTGGATGTTATATTTCATAAATTTCAGATAGGACCTATAAAGCCATGTCTGTGTTCCACCGATTCTTGGATGCTGGTCTTTAACATCAACAAGAATCTCCTTTCCATGCCTTACTGCAATATATGAACTTGAGACAAACTCATAGTTTCCCTCTTGGGCAAATTTAAGTAATACCTCAAGATGATCAGAAGTCCAGATATCATCATCGTCAATTCTTGCTATCCACTTTCCTCTTACCATTTTTAGTGCAAAATTTGCAGGAACAACAGGACCTGCAAACCAGTGATTTTCCACAGTAGGTGGATAACGATATCCCCTTTTTGGCAGATTGTAAAATCTTATTCTTGGGTCTTTTATCTTTGATATCAGTTCTTCAGTGTTATCAGTACAACAGTCTCCAACAATTATATATTCAAAGTTTTTGTATGTCTGATTCAATACAGAATTTACAGCTCTTTCAATTAGCAGTTGAGCCCTGTTATAGGTAGGAGTATAAACTGAGATAAGGGGGTTTTCATTTTTGTCTTTGTAGTCTTTTTCATGGAGAATTCTCATTATTCTTAAAATTATGGGCTCGGTTAATGCATATCTAATAGAATTGAGCGTGCTTATTATCTTATCCTGTAAAGTTCTCTCTCTTGCTTTGTTATCCATTCTTGTTTTCCTCCTAACAATACTCAATCAAATCTGGTGTATACTGTTTAAAAGGTCTATGACTCCAAGGTGTCCAGTTTTCTTTGTATTTTTCTATTTCTTCACGGGTAAGTTTTCTATCAAATATTCTTACTTTATTTTTAAGTATCTTTGGAGAACCAACTTTCTCAAGTTTTTCTGCAATAGTTTTTGATACGGTATCATAATCAACATGAGAACTCTCTCTTGGAAGAGGTATAGCAGCAGAACAGTTTGGACAGTATCTCTCAACTTGATCTCTGAACTCAACTGGTGTTTTTCTCCACCAACCCTTCTCTACTGGATAGCCTCCAGGACCATTAAAGAGTATATCCTGTGCAGCCGCTACCTCACAAAAGAAAGCTCCCTTTGGTGTTATTGAGGCTGACCATCTTCTCTGAATCCAACAATCATCAATTAACTCCCACATTAGTTCTTCATCATCTATGACATCCTTAGCTGCAATAAGAAGGGGCTGATGCCATCCAACTGCGGGATTACTGTGGTCATTATAGACTATGTTTTTTGGTTCAAAAGTTTCAAGAATAATTTTTTCATATTTTTTCCATCCATAACCATTTGTCCAAAACTGTCTTTTTGACTTATCAGGAATCATTTCCTGAAAAATTTTACATATCTCCTCAAATTGAGGATGAAGAGTGGGTTCACCACCCATAAGTCCTATACCATATTTGTATCCTTCAAGAGACTCTATTCCCTTTCTCACAGTATCAAGATCCATAAAAAAGGGCTTTACATGATGACCGACAAATCTTGTGCAGTTTGCACATCTAAGATTACAAGCATTGGTAACCTCAATGTGAATCGTTTTCATTTCATAGATAGGTATCATAAATTCCTCCACTATTTTTCTCTTAATTGTTTTAATTTTTCAAACTCGTCACTATTCCAATGGGCAAGTTCTACACCACTTTCAATAATTTTTTTTCTTGCCAGTGGTAAACCATTTCCGATAAAGTTTAATAAATTCGCTGTGGCAACAGCATCTATCATTTCATTTTTCAATCCCTCAATTAGATGCTCTGCCTTTCCAGCACCACCTGAGATAATTAGAGGCACCTCCATTTCAAAATCAATACCATCAAGCACTTCAAGGGCATATCCATAGCCTGTTCCATCTCTGTCCATTGAGTTAATTAATATCTCTCCAGCACCTGAATTAATAGCTTTTTTAATAGCTTCAGATAGACTTATACCTGCTGATAACTGTCCATTTTTATAGAAAACTTCGTAAACTCCATTGTCATTCAATTTAAAGTCAATTGATGCTACAATGCACTGTCTTCCAAAGTTTTTTGATAACTCCATAATTTTTTTATCGTCTGTATAAAGCAAAGAATTGACCACTATTTTATCGGCTCCTGAATTTAGAAGAACTCGGGCATCGTCAATACTCTCAATGCCTCCACCAGCACATACTGGAACAAAAACATTGTCTATTACAGCCTTTAGAATATTTGAAAATGATTGAATTGATCTATTTTGTCTTGTCACATCTAAGACAATTAACTCATCAATAGAGTAGGAGATGGTGCTGAAGTTATAGTTCTTGATGAGCCAGTTTAGATCACCCACCCTTTGCAGTCTAAAATTCCTGCTTAGGACAAATTTTCCAGAATCATGTAAAAGTATGAAAATTAGTCTTTTATACGGCATCTTTTAGTTTTAAAAAGTTCTTTATAAGCCTTAATCCATTTGACTGACTTAGTTCTGGATGAAATTGGGTTCCGTAAACATTATCTTTTTTTATAGCAGCAACAAAGGGTTCACCATTTATTGCAGTAGCAATAACATATTCCTCTGGACATATAACTCTATAACTATGATTGTAGTAGAAGTCAGCTTTTTTATCAATGCCTTCAAAAATTTTATCGTCCTTTGTTATTGTTGTGGGAGAGAAACCTATATGAGGTATCTTAATCTTTTTATCTATTTGCTGAAATCTCTCCACTGAGCCTTCTATAAAACCGAGTCCCTCTGATTCTCCATCTTCGGTTCCTCTCTGGGCTAAGAGTTGCATTCCAAGACAGATTCCTAAAAGAGGTATTTTTTTATCATAAACTGCAATTTTTAAAATCTGGTCTAAACCAATACTGACAATTTTTTTCATTGCATTGTAAAATGAACCAACTCCTGGTAAAAATAGATAGTCAGCCTCTAATATATCTCTTTCTTCTGAGGATAAGATGGGTTCGTATCCAAGAAATCTGATTGCTGAAGAGAGTGAATATATGTTACCCATTCCGTAGTTAACTATCACTATTGATTTCAAAGTCTACCCCCACTTCAAATTTTGGTTGCCATCTTCCATCTATTTTTTCAAAAAGGTCTTTATTTGCCCATTTATCCAATACTGCATCAAATTCTTCCTTTGTCATTTTGTAGTAGTCTAAATAAAGATCAATAAATGGTTCAGGATATTGATTGTCATAGAGTTTTACAAGATTTATTGCCTGTTCACGAGTCATTGCACCTCTACGTATCTCAATTCCTGCATCCTGAGTAGCTCTTCCAAAACCAAATTTGAGATACATAAGATAGGTATGGAGAGCATAAAATGCCTGATCATTTTGAGCAAAGTTGGTGAAAGTTCCAATGTTAGTCTCTTCTTGTTCAATTAGTCCGCAATATTTTTTCGCAACAAGGTAATTTCTATAGGGATCCCAGTTTTCAAAATAGGACCAATGGGTAAGATATAGCTCCTTTTCCTTAATTTCTTGATCATCTGGAAAGAGCCAGAAATAGAGCCTTCCATAATCAAACCTTTCCATCATTGCATCTATTGCCTGTTTGTATCCTCCTTCAAGATAAACTCTTTTTATGTATTCTATTGTAAACAAACTGATATTTTTAGTCTCTGTAGAGCCTCCATACTCAACTTCACCGTCTTCAGCATAAAAAATCAAGGGTATATTAAAGTTAAGAGCAACCCTTATTACAGCAGTAAGTATTGCAATCAGCCAGCCATAGTAGGGAAAACCCTTCTCAATAAAACCATATTTGTTGAGTTCTCTCATTACCTCTGGCTCTGGTGTGATGTGTATATGCTGGTAGCCTGAGTTTATGAAATTAAGGAGATTTTTCTGACCTATCTCAAGCTCTAAGGGAGGTCTCACTGTAACTGTTAGAGGATTCATGCCATATTTATGTTTAAGTTGATAGGAAATATAGGAGCCATCCTTTCCTCCGCTTACAGGAACTATGCAGTCAAAGGCTTTATTGTATCCTCTATATTTGTTAAGTAAAGTTTCAAGCTCCTTTTGTCTGACTGACCAATCCATTCTCTTTTTTTCCTCTGCCCACTGACAGGCATTACAAAAGCCTCTTTCATCAAAGCTAATTCTTGGCCTTGTTGACATATTTAAACAGTTCTTACACCAGAAT
Source organism: Thermodesulfovibrio sp. (assembly GCA_025060625.1). Classification (GTDB taxonomy): domain Bacteria; phylum Nitrospirota; class Thermodesulfovibrionia; order Thermodesulfovibrionales; family Thermodesulfovibrionaceae; genus Thermodesulfovibrio. The sequence goes on along the minus strand of JANXBR010000003.1, from coordinate 30,901 downwards.
ATTTTTTTGCCCATATAAGTTTACCTCCAGATATTTTATGGAGTTTTTTTAAATTGTAAAACCATCATCAACTATAATATTTTGCCCATTTATGTAACTACTCATATCAGATAGTAAAAATAAAAGAGTTCCATTAATGTCCTTTCTGTCAAGCATACCTTTGTTCAAACAATAAGACCTATATTTAATTAAAAAGGGTTCTGGCTGTTTATCAAATATGCCTCCAGGACTTATGCAGTTTACCCTTATATTTTTTCCCTTTAAGTATTTTGCCATATATCTTGTAAGATGTATTATTCCTGCCTTAATTACAGCATACTCAACAGGCATGGTCATGTTCGTGCCTTCATACATTTCAAATCTTGGAGAGACTACTCCATAAACAGAGGCAATATTTATTATGTTTCCATAACCCTGCTTTAGAAAGTATTTTATAAAGCTCTGACAGAGGAGAAAACATCCTCCAAGATGTAAGTTTACATTTTCACAGAAGTCCTCATACTCAACTTCTAAAAATTTTCTTCCATAGTTCTTATTTCTTGGATAGGCACTGTTTACAAGAGCATCAATCTTTCCATATTTTTGTGTCAAAAAATCTATAAGTTGAACTATATTGGAATTTGAACATATGTCTGTCTTAAAAAAATCTAATCTATTGCTTTCATATTTTTTTAGTAGCCTTTCCTTAAGAGTTAAACCTCTTAACTCATCTTTATCTGCAATAATAGCTATTCCTTCATTTTCCAAAATTGCATGAACAAACTCACTTCCTAAAAGACCTGCACCTCCTGCAACTACTATCACTTTATCTTTTATCATAGAATTTTCTCCTCATTAAAAATTCTACAATGTCAAAATCTAACTCAGTATCTATGTCAAAGGAACTCTCCTGTGCCATAACATATATACCAGTATTTGGAAGTATAATTGAGTCTTCCTTTAAAAGAGTCTGCCTTTTCCATATGTATATGGAGGCGTTCATTTCATAGACCATAGGTGCATCCTGCCTTCTGAGTATTTTTTTGTCAATTTTTTTGCAGATAGATATTCTTCCATCCCTATTTATTTCAATCATGTTAAAATAGGGATTTTTTCTTGCAGGAACTACACTTAGGAGATTATCATAATCATTTTCAATAAAGAGTTGAAAGGCTTTTTTTATGTCCTCTATATTCCTCATTGGTGAGGTAACATCAAGGTCAACTATGTATTCAAATTTTCTTTTATAATAATTCTCACTTCTTATTAAAGCATCTCTTATAACTTCAATCTTTCCTGATTCATCTGTGGCAAGTTCAGATGCTCTTTTGAAAAAAACCTCTATTCCATTTTCTTCAGCAATTTTTAAGATTTGATCTGAATCTGAACTTACCACTATCTTATCAAACACTGCCGAAGCCTTTGCCTGTTCAATAGTCCATAGAATTAAAGGTTTTCCAAGTAGATTTTTAATGTTTTTATTAGGAACTCCCTTGCTTCCACCTCTTGCACAAATTGTACATAGGGTATTCATTTAAACTCCTTTAATTTTATCTACTATCCTTAATACATCTAAGGCTTCTAAGTAGTTACAGCAAAACAGTCTTTCATTGAGAATATCCCTGTGCATCTGTTCATAAACATAGTTTCTTGTTAATCCTTCAAAGGACTCTTTAACCAGAAGACCATTAGTTTTTTTGTAAAGGAGATAGTTCTCAAAAAGGTCTCCTATAAAGGTTTCTGAGTTTGTGTGGACAATTATTTTTCTAATTGGGATTTTACTTATGTAGTCTAAGGTCATTGAAAAATATACTCCTTTTTCTGTTTTTCCTATTGTTGATGAGTAGTCCTCAGAGTCAATATCAAGGTCTGAAATCTTAGCTGAATAAGATTTAATTTCTGATATTTTTCCAAATAAAAATTGAATATAGTCAATTTCATGACTTAAATCTAAAACAACACCACCACCCATTGATTTTTTAGCACTGTATGTTTGTCTGTAGTCTCGGTCAGGTCTCCACTCAGGTAGATAAGAACCACAGTAAACAGATACTGCCAGAACCGAAGTTTCAGAGAGAATTTCTCTAATCCTCTTAATTACTGGGTGATATCTAAGAACATAACCAACGAAAACTGAGTTTTTATCAGGATAAAACTCTATGTATTCATGGAATAAGGGTTTTTCACATAGGATTAATTTTTTATCCACCTTTCTTATCAAAAAAGATAACTGCTCAAAATGTTTAGCTGTCTCCGATGCAATGATTATATAATCATAGTCATTTAAAGGGACTGATTCTATGTTTTTATAAGTTATTGTATCTACTAAGTTTTGACTTGTAACTAAGTGTATTTCCGATACTTCATTAAATCTTGACAGTACCTCTCTGTGTCTTTTACCAATTGAGCCATAACCAACAATTAAAACTCTTAGTTTTTTCATTGGTACTTCAGAGTTTATGTAGAAAATCTAACACTTTTTTATATTCAGACCACTGCCCTATGTCAATGTAATCGCTTTCCTTTACAGGATAGGCATATACCTTTTCATGATTTTGAATCAATTTTTCTATGAGCTGTGGCATGTCAAAATATTGACCTTCTGGAATATATTTTAAAGCCCTTCTATTTAGAAGATAGACTCCTGTGTTTATTTGAAATACAAATTCAGGTTTTTCTACTATTTTTTCAATAGTTCCACCACGGTTTATCTCAACAACTCCATAGGGTATTTTATGATGATGAATAGAGGTTATAGATGTAAAAATTGATTTGTTATTTAGATGAAAGTCCAGTATTTCTTTTAAATTAGCTTTAACTATGATATCGCAGTTTGAAACAAAGAAGTCTTGATCGGGAATAATTTTCTCAATTAGTTTCAGTCCGCCAACAGTTCCTAAAAACTCCTCCTCCCATATAAATTTTAAACTATAATCCTTTTTTATTGTATTAAAATATGCCTCTATTATGTTGCCTTTAAAATTAACAATGGTATAAAAATTTTTTAGACCAAACTTCTTAAAATTTTCAATGATTTTTTCCATTGCTGTTTTATCTCCAAGAGGAATAAGGGGTTTGGGAAGAACATCAGTGAAAGGTTTTAGTCTTGTTCCTTTTCCGCCTGCCATGATAATAACTGGAATATCAAATTCAATTTTTTCTACAATTTCAAAATCTTTATCAGAGACAAAATCAGACCATTCAAGATATCCCTTTATTATTCTATTACCATTTATTACTGGTATTATTTCTACTTTGGCATCATTGAAGATTTTTCTTATGTCAATTTTGTTAATATCCCTGTAGTTTATAGTGACAGGATCGGGATTATAAAAATCTCTAACGAATCCCTCAATTTTTCCAATTTTAAGCATATACCTTCTTATGTCTCCGTCAGTAATTGTACCAATTAGTTTTCCATTTTCTGATACAAAAAGAACTTTTTTCCCTGTTTCATTAAGTTTTTTAAGGACTGTTATAAGTTCTTCATTCAAATCTACGGTAAACTTTTCAAAGTCCTTCTTTAGTGACATAACTCACCATTTAATTTTCTTTAATATATCCAAAATCCTCTTTGAAGCATTTCCGTCTCCATAGGGATTTTTTATTCTCTTTATGGACTCTCTAAAGTTTTTATCATATAGCAAATTTAATGCCTTCTTTATCTCCTCATATTTGGCAGGACAATCAATTACTGACCTTGCTTTTATTCTTCCCTTCTGTCTATCACCTATGTTTATTGTAGGAGTCTTCAATGAAGGAGCCTCTATTATTCCACTTGATGAATTTCCTACGACGGCATCAACAAGTTTTATTATAGATAGATATTTTTTCTGTCCCAAGTTGGAAAATACTACTGCTTTGTTTTTATTTTTTCTGACATATTCTTCTATTATGGTATTTATGAGTCTTCCTTCAGCATCAGAATTGGACTTTGTAAAAATTAATAAAGTATCATCCAGTTCATCCAAGCTTTTAAGAAGTTCATTCAAGTATCTCCCATTTTTCCCATGTTCCTTTGTCTCAGGATGAAAGGTTATTAGAAGATTTTTCTTCATAAAGTTGACACCAAGCTCTTTTTCAAGCTCATTTTTACTAAGAAGTTTCATTCTCATGATGTTGTCAATACCTAAGGCACCAACTGTAAATACCCTATCTTTTGAGATGCCTTTTTTTACTAAGTTTTCTCTGTATTTTTCCGTTGAGGTGAAATGAATGGATGAAAGCATAGTTATGGCATTTCTAAATCCATCATCTAAGCTTCCCAAGGTGGTTTCTCCCCCATAAAGATGAGCCAACTTTATTCCCATTGTATAGGAAGTTAATGCAAAGGCTAAGGCTTCATAACGGTCTCCAAGTACTATAGCTAAGTCTGGTTTAAGTCTCTGTAAAGCATCGGTATATCCAACTATTCCAATTCCTATGGATTTTGCCATTCCCACTGGAGAGTCTGAACAGATAAGCATCTCAACCTTTTCATTTATCACAAATCCGTCATTTTCAATTTCTCTGTATGTGAGTCCAAATTCATGGGAAAGATGCATTCCAGATACTAATATTTGAAGATCAAAAAGAGGTTCTTTTTTTATATCCTCCAAAAGAGGTTTTAGTAAGCCATACTCAGCTCTTGAACCAGTAAATACACATATTTTTTTCTTCCCTCTCATGGGTTGAATTTTTTTAATTTATAGTTCAATTAATTCACCTTCCTTAAAATCTCTCTTTGCTACTTTTCCTATGACCTCATTCCATCTCATTGGATTAATTCCCATTGCTGGTCTTTTAGTTGTAATGTTTTCTTCATTAAGAATATCGCCCTTTTTTATATTTTTTTTAGCAACAATGCTTTTTCTTACTAAGGTGATATTTTTTATTTCTGATTTGGCTATTCTTTTAATTCCATCTCCCATTGCCATTTCAACATTTCTTATAGCCTCAATCATTTTCCTTAGTTCATCTGGTTCAAGACTTGCTTTGTGGTCAGGACCTGGTAGATTTCTGTCAACGGTAAAGTGTTTCTCTATCACTTTAGCTCCCATTGCAGTTGCTGCAATTGCAATTTCTATACCGGGTGTGTGGTCTGAATAACCTACCCTTATTTTGAATGCCTCTTTAATTGTTTGCATCGCAAGGAGATTTACCTCATTATATGGAGCTGGATACTGAGAAAGACAATGTAAAACAGTAATTTTATCTCTTTTTGTTCCAAACTCAATGAGTAAATCCAGGGCATCTTCAATCTCTCCAAGATCGGACATTCCAGATGAGAGAATTACATTCTTTCCATAACCTCCCACCTCTCTTAACAATGGATAGTTGGTTATTTCTCCTGATGCAATTTTAAAAATGTCCATTCCTAAATCTCTTAAAAATCTTGCACTTTCTATGTCAAAGGGAGTGGACATGAAAATGATTTTGAGTTTATCGCAATAAAGCTTGAGTTTTTCAAAATCTTTATATGAAAGCTCAAGCTCCCTTAACATATCATATTGAGACTTTTTTATGCCTAAATTTTTTCTCTGGTATTCAGTCAAATCAGCATCATGAGTTACAAGATTTTTAGCCTTATAGGTCTGAAATTTAACTGCGTCAGCTCCAGCCTCGACTGCAATATCAACGAGTTTTTTAGCATTTTCTATGCTTCCATTATGATTAACTCCAGCTTCAGCAATTATAAAAACTCTATTTGATGTCTCCATCTCTTTTCCCTATTTAACAATACTCCCAGCTTTGATAAATCCACTCACTTCAGTATACTCCTTAGAAACAGAGTTACTGCCAAGAAATGTGTTTTCCCTCACAACAGTTCCACCATTTACAATAGCTCCTGTACTTATGTGGCAGTGGTCTTCAACAACTACATCATGCTCTATTAATGCTCTTGTATTTATAATGCAGTTGTTTCCTATTTTAGCTCCTGCATTGACCACAGCATAATGCATGATAACATTGCCTTTACCTAAGCTTGCATATTTTGATACATAGGCAAAGGGAGAAATCACATTTGGCATTATGAAGCCAATTTCTTCACATAGTTTAAAAAGTTCTACTCTCCTTGAGTTGTCATATATATGACCAACGGTAATTAAGGCATTTTTTACCTTATTGAAAAGCATATAAAGGTCTTCATCGCTTCCTATAATTTCATATTCAAATATTTTCTTGCCTATCTTATCCTTTACATCTACAATTCCGTAAATCTCAAATCTTCCCTCACATTCTATCACATCAATTACTGATCTGCAATGCCCCCCACCACCAATTAATATTATTTTTTCTTTCATGTTAATTTATTTAACCTGCAACTACTTGGTATATTTACAATTCTATCGGCAAGCCACTCTGCATTCTCACAGGAGGTATAAAAAGATTTTTCATACATTTTTAGCCTAAAAAGTAGTCTCCATGCTGCCCTTGCATTAACTCCCTCATTATTTAAATATGCCAGTAGAATGTCTCTCTCTTTGCTGTTTTTCATTAATATTCCATTTAGCCAGTAGTTTGATCTTGAATTTTGGGGTTCTTTTATGAAGGGAATTTGAATCTCATTAAAAAATTTTTCATAGATACTGGCAAGTTCTCTTTTATCATTTAGTATCTTATCAAAATATTCCATCTGAGCTAAACCAAGTGCAGAGTTAATATTGGGCATTCTGTAGTTAAAGCCAATTTCATCATGATAATACTCCCATGGGTGTGGTACTTTCGCAGTTGTCGTAAGATGTTTTATTTTATCAGCTAATATCTTGTCATTGGTTAAAATTATCCCCCCTCCACCAGTGGTTATTATTTTATTGCCATTAAAACTAATTACTGCCATTTTACCAAAGGTTCCACAGTGCCTTCCCTTGTAAAAACTACCCAAAGCTTCAGCGGCATCTTCAATGACTAAAAGACCATACTCATTGGCTATACTTACAATTTCATCTATTCTACAGGGATGACCGAATACATGAACAGGAACAACAGCTGAAAGCCTCCTTTTAGTTTTTTTATTAACGAGTTTTCCATTCTTTAAAGTAGCAAATTTCTTTAAAAAGTTACTTAGGCTTTCAGGACTCATTCCAAGAGTATCCCTATCTACATCAATAAAAACAGGATGAGCTCCACAGTAAGATATTGCATTTGCAGTGGCAACAAAAGTAAGAGGTTGGGTTATTACTTCATGATCAATATTTACACCAGCCACTTTTAAGGCTATATGAAGACCTGATGTGGCATTTACTACTGCTATGGCATAGCTGCTTGCAGTATATTCACTGATTTTTTTCTCAAATTCAGTAACATATTCTCCAATATAGGATACTTTTGTTGATTTTAAACATTCTATCAGATATTCCTTTTCCTTTCCCAAAAAAACAGGTTCATGGAGTCCTATTTTTTGTTTTCCGTAAATGTTCTTGATAAAGTTTAATATTTTTTCAAATTTTTTCATCACATCTTTTCATCAAGATACTTCTGCCTTTCTAAATGCCTGAACTCAGGTAAAATCTCTATGAATAATGCAATGAGGTTGGCTTTGTTCCAGCTTCCTTTCTCTCTCATTCTCTTAATCTCTGAGACAAAGTGTGTTAATTTTTCTCTTCTAAAATTGAGTTTCATCTTTATGACTCCAATGTCTTTGAACCTGTTCCAGTCTATTTGATCAGTATCACTATAAAATTCCTCGTACTCTTTCTCACCAGTAGTGTCTGTATCAGACAGATAGCATGCCCATCTGCCCTCCTTAGGTAAAGTTGTTGACAGGTTTCTTGCTTCCTGCTCTTTTTCAGTTAAATATGGTTCATAGCCAAGATAGTTCAGTAGATTTTTAGCAATTTCCCAGAAATCTTTCATATGTTGCTCTGAGTTAAGTTTAGGAAAGAATATCTCAAGATTGTTTCCATAAAGGCAACTTAAAAGACAGAGTATGGCTGATTCTCTCTGTGTAATAAAATATCTCTTTACATTTTTGGGAATCACAATAGGCTGGAGTTTTTGAATTCTCATAATAAAGCTATGAAGAAGACTTCCGTCACTGAAAGCCACATTGGCGAATCTTGCTGTTGAAATATCAATTTTATTTGAGTAATCTACTAAAAATAACTCCATGATTCTCTTGGATGCACCCATCATATTTACTGGATTTGTAGCTTTATCGGTTGAAACACAAAAGTATTTTTTTACACCTTTTTTTATTGATTGTTCTAAGGTTTTTATTGTATTTAGAATGTTTACCTCAATCATTCTCATAAGCGTGTAAGGATCTTTCTCACTCCTTACATGTTTTAGAGCTGAAAAGTTCAGAATATAGTCATAAATAACAGAGTCATTAAAAAACTTATCATATATGTCTGTTCCTATGTCTATTGCAAAGGTTTTGAAATCTCCCTCAATATATCCAAGACTACTTCTAATGTCCCTTACAAGCTCGGCAAGATTATTTTCTGAAAGGTCAACTACATGGAGAACTTGTGGATTCCTCTTGAAAATTTCTTTGACCACAGCACTTCCAATACTTCCAGCACCACCAAGCACTAAAAACTTAGAGTCTCTAATTTTTTCATCTAAGGGATAAAGCTGGAGGTCCTCTTCAAAAAGATTGAATTTTCTGCCGATTATTTTTAATATCTCATATTCATTCTGGGGAAACATCACAAAATAGTATAATCTATTTTAGAATAACAAAGCTAATAAGCAGTCCGAGGAAACTATGCTTTTATATTAAGTATATTCAAGATAAAACCGAGTAAAAACATAAATATCAAGCCAGCAAGAGTTTGAAATCCACTTATGCTAACTGCTCTTAAAAAACTAAGTGAACCACCCTGAGGAGGCTTTACTATTACTCTAATGACCAATGCCTGAGAAATTAAACCAACAAGCAGAAAAATTGTAAGACTCCCTATACTAAGTCCATATCCCATTTTCGCAAAGAATACTCCAAGTATAAAACCTGCAATAAATGAAACTATGTAACCTAAAACAGAGACTAAAAAGGCTTTGATAAACTTGGTTTGAAATCCACTTAAATTTTTGTTCCAAGCTGAATAACTAAGGCTTCAATCATTTAGCCCATAAAAAATCCAAGCAAATTTAGCAGAACTTTTTTATTAATCTTTCCCTAATAAATTCGCATATATTTTAAAATAAGCTCATATCAGAATGAAGAACATAAAATAAAGCATACTCAACAAAATAAAACCTGAACCAATCTAAATTTTATTCCATAGGAAGAATATGTTATTTAAATAAGTTTTTTGATATACTATCAAAGATGTTTTGGTGGTTTTTTGTGAGAATAAACAGATTTGGAACGGGACTCATGGTTTTTGTTTTTATAGGGGTAATGTTTGGAGCTTTATTATATCAACTAAATGAAAAATTGGGAATTTTTATTTCATACTTGATTATTGCTCTTGTAGTTGTAATGGTTATTGGATTTGTAATTGATACCTTATCTGAGGTAAGGAAGAGATTCAAAAGAAAGGATTAGCAATGCCTTCATTTTTTATCTGCTTTGCCTTCAAATTTTCAATATGTCTTTTTTACTTTTTTTGTGGTATTTTATTATTGTTCGCTTTTGCATGTATTGTAATATATATTCTTGATTTGGTTATTAAAGGTTTGGGAAACATTTTTGAGAATATCTTTTCATTGATAGTCTTTGGCTATTCAACTTCTGTCTTTTTGCATTTTTCACTACGATTTCCTTAAATTTTCAATGAAGATGAAAACTGATTGGAAGAGTATAATTGAGAGATTAGAAAAGAGAGTCTTTATTAATTCATATAATAAAGACAGGGCTTTTCTAAATCTATCAAAAATTTTTGCTAAAAAAGCTCTATATAAAGCCTCATTAGAATCATCAGGAAGGATAACTTCAGAGTCTATTAAAATAAAGGCTTTTAAGGATATTTTGAGTATATTAATAGAGAATGAAAAATGGGATATTGCGTTTAATGTGATTAATAGGATAGAAGATGACGATGAACGTATGAAAAGCCTTGGAGAACTTGTAAATGCCTTGTTAAATGCAGAGGTTAAGGTAAAAAGATACTGGCTTAAAGCTGTAAAGTTAGTAATGGGAACTCACTATTCAGTTTACTGGGACCTTTATTGTTTGAGGATGATTGCAAAAGCTATGATTAGACTTTCTATATATGATGAGTTCATATTAAGAAAACTTAAATATTTAGCCAATACAAAGTCTGACCCATATAGCAAATCAAGATTTATTTCACCTGTTGCAATGCTTTATTATTTAGCTGGATTTGAAAGAGAAGGTATGAGACTTTTTAATTTAGCCCACACAGAGGCAAAGAAATGTGAGTATGCTTATGATAGAGTGAGAAGTCTTGCAAGTGTAGCCTTTAGCCTAAATCTTGCTGGACTTAAAGAAAATTCAATAAAAATCTTCAAAGAAGCCGAAAAAGAGACAAAATCCATTGAAGGTGTATATTTCAGATTTGTCCATTTAATTTTAATTGGAGAATTTATGTATAAATGTGGTCTAAGAGATATTGGTATAAAGTGGCTTCAGAGATATCTCAGATGTGCCAGAAAAATAGAAAACATAGAAGAAAGGGCAAGGATATATATTGATTTTGCGAAAACCTTTGAATCCTTTGGAATAATTGATCAAGCTGAAAAACTCTACAACTCCGCCAAAGAGTTAATAGACAATGATAAATTTAATTTATACCTGAAATTGTATGAATCCTAAAGTTTATATTTAGTTAAAAAAGTTTCCATCTGGCTATTCTTGCATAATTAATTTAGGGTCCGAAAAAATTGATTTTTTATGCACTTCTATTTTTACTTAATGTGACATGGAGATTTATGCTTTTTGGTCAAAATTTAGATTTGAATTATGATCAAAATCTATAAAAATTTAATGAGTTCTCTCTCTAACTCAGAATATGTTTTATCAATTAAGCTTTGCATCTGAATAGTCTTGTCAATGGCTGTGGCAACTTTACAGTAGTGTTTTATATCATCAAGGCTTAGGATGCGGTTTTTTCTGTCCTTTAGCCATTTATCACATACTTGATAGCCTCCAATCTGATACTGCCAGACCTGAGGCTTTACACCTTCAAAATACTGTGTTTTGTTTATAAAGACTTTGCAGTCTTCGTATTTAATCTTTTCTACTTTGTTTTCACCTTCACCCTGAAACTTGGCTACTGGTGGGTCAAGCTCTGGAGACTCCAGAAGATGAAGATTTACAAGCCTCTGTCCAAGCTCTGCCATTTTTCTGAATAATTCATAGTCTTTGGTGAATGGAATTCTTGGGAAATCAATTCTTAAAAACTCTGCATACTTTGTGCGATATATATTTGAGTAAAGCACTGCATAGATGTAGAAAAAGATTGACTCAGCAGTAGGTTCAACTTTGTAGAACTCAGCAAGAGATGAGAAGATTTCAATTTTGATGTTGGGAGTTTTTTCATATGTAGGATTTTCATTGAATAATTTTTTGTTTTCATATTGATTTTGATAAAGATTTAGAGGGAAAAAATAATTTTGGTCTCCGATTAAATGTATATCACCAACACTATTACAAACAAATGCCAGCAGACCAAAATTTTCTGGTGTTTTTCTTGTAGTTGTCAATCCGATATTTTTTTCAAAAAAGTTCTTCATCAAATCCCATCTATCACATCCTCTATCAATCAGTATTGGGAGATAACATATATACCTGTTATCAAAAGCACGATAAGAGTATTGTCTGATGTAATCTTTCCAATCTAACTTTTTAATTTCCTCCCTTGCCTTTTTGAAATTCCAATCTCGTGTATCTTTCAATTTCAATGTATCCTTTACAATCTCATCAGGCAAATCACCTGCAAATATTCTGAGTCTATTTATAACTTCCTCTCTTCTAAACCCAACAACAAAGTGGTCACGATGAGTTTTGACACCACTTGAGTAAAATTGAAAAATCTCTGTGACAGGTAAGAATTTCTCATAAAGGTTCTGCATTGAAAAATCTTTATGAATTAAGAAAAAGTAGGGTTCAACCGGATTTAAGTTCTTCCATGCAGTAGTAGCAATATCATGATTTTTGAGATATTCATATTTGTCTGCTCTTAGACCAAATAGATCAGCATAAAAGACCTTACACTCTTTTCTGACTTTCTCTTTCTTTACAAATATGGAGATAGCCACACCTTGCTGTATGTCAAAAACATTCTCATCCTTTGAACCATCAGGAGATTTCTCTCCTATGCGACTGTTTCCATGAAGGTTGAGTATATAGATTTCATCAAAACTCTCAATAAGCTTCTTTCTCATACCTCGGTGAATTAAACCCGAAATATAAGAGTTGTTTGTAATCATCCCAATAATACCCTTTCCTTCCTTTTGTATTTTCCAGTGAGCAAAGCGAATGAATTTTATGTAGTCATCGGAAAGGGGTTGAATATTTCTTTCACTGCGAACATCCTCTTTGTATAGTTCCATCTCTTTTTCTATAAAATCTGACTTATTAGCAGAACTTACTGAGTAGGGTGGATTACCCAGTATCACGAGAATTGGTGTCTTTCTTTTTATCTCTGCTGCAAGATGGGATTCTTCTGAAAGAGAACTCATACCAGGAAGCTTTGTCTCTGGAAGTTCCTCCATATCAAGGGTGTTTGTAAGGTAAAACTTAAATCTTTCATCTTCCTTCATTTTGTATCCCATCTCTTCAAGAAGAAAAGACATCTTAAGATGACCAACAGCATAGGGTGCCATCATTAGTTCAAAGGCATAGAAGTTTTTAAGTATATGCTCTCTTATAAAGTCTTCTTTACCTCCTGTTCCATATTTTGATATAAACTCATTGATAGATAAAAGGGCTGCCTCTGCAAGAAATGTTAGTGTACCAGCTGCTGGGTCAAGCACTGTTACAGAGTGGTCTGCAAGTCCATCGGGTTTGCCAAAGTGATTTTTAATAATCCAATTAATTGAACGGACTATGTAAGAGACAACTGGCTCGGGTGTGTAGTAAACTCCTCTTTTTTCTCTTTCTTCAGGGTCATATTCAGCAAGAAAGGTCTCATAGAAATGAATCACTGGGTCAGAACCTTTTCCTTCATGGAAATACTGATGAAGTATCCTTTTTACATCAGTAGATGCTAAAACCTCTGATATATCATCAACTATCCATTCCATCTGTTTTGGAATATCTCCAAGGGAGATAAACTTGAAAATATCACGCAAGATTCCTATTGTATGGGGGATACTGTAGAAGGCAAGCTTACGGCTAAAGCCATTTTCACTGCGAACCCTTGCTGCAAAAAGCCCGTATGTGATTGTTTGTGAGTAAAGGTCTGCAAATTCTTTTAATGTAAGTCCTCTTATGAGATACTCTTTAAAGGCTTCATAGAAACCAATGAGTTCTTTATTTCCTCTGTCCTTAAGCTCCTCTAAGAGGATGTCTCTTAAAAATCGGGTTCTCTTTGCAAGTTCCCTTGCAAGAGTTTTAGATTCAGTTATTGCAGGAAATGAAAAGGAGAAAAACTTTTCAAGGAGCTCAAAAAACTCCTTTTGTTTTTCAGGTGGTGGAACTGTTTTAAGCTTATGTATCAGGAAAGGTCTTCCTATCTGAACTCTGTCAATTAGAGAGCCTCCTCTGTAAAGACGGAATTCAAAAAAATTAGTAAGTATTAGATTTGGAAATATGCTTAGATATCTTTTAATCTGCTCAGTTGTCACTATCTGGTCTAAGTTTTCCACTGTAGGTGCTTTTGCCTCAATATAGCCAACAATATGAAGAGCACCGTCCCATACTCTAAAATCAGGATTTCCAGCCTCAGTTTTTTTGGGAAGTATAGTAATTTCTATGTTTTCGTATTTTTTAGATTTTGCCCATTTAGAGATTAAGTCCTTAAGAGTTGAGTAGAAACTCTCTTCTGTTGAATCCCCTCGCTCATATATTTTGAAAATCTCATCTAAATACTTCTCTAATATTTTCATTTTCAACAATCTAAAACTCCAGTTTATACTTAATACTAAAAAATTTTGTTTATGCCAAACAGCATAAGAAATATGTTTAATTATACACAAATTGATAATTATATACACATCTCAAAAATGGTGGTAATGTAAAAACTTCCGCGTAAATTTGCGAATAGGTGTTCTTCTTCATTTTTGGTCTGAATGATATATCACTTTAAATGCTTTTATATGCTCTTTGCTTATGATAAAAATTTTTACATGTCTTTCTTATTTAAGAAATTGGAGATATTATTTCAATTTTACACATAAAAAATTTTCCACTACCTATGCAAGTGAATTATTGACAATATATGTATGATATATTATCATAATGTTATAAAATCATGTAAAAGAAAGGCAAATGGTTGAGTTAATTAACAGAGAAGAACACGAAAAATTATACATTCAATTATATGAAATTTTAAAGAAAAAAATTGAGTCTCATGAATGGAAGGTAGGTACTCAGATTCCTACCGAGGAACAGCTTTGTGATATGTTTAAAGTTAGCAGAGCTACTGTTAGAAACGCTGTACTTGAACTTGTAAGGCAGGGCTATCTCATAAGGCAGCAAGGTAAAGGTACCTTTGTAAAGAAGGACTATGTAGAAGATGGAATAATATTATGTACTTTTTTTAAAACATTATGGGTTAAGGATGAAACAAAATATAAGAAAAAAATAGTAACAAAAACAGTAATAATGCCTATTGATAATCTAAGTGACGAACTCAAAATTGCAGAAAATAAGCATATTATATATACAAAAATCTTTTGGTATATTGAAAACAATCTCTCCATAATACAAGAATCTTATATTCCATTTGCTGTATGCCCCCAATTACTTGAAGAAAATTTGGAGGTTAAATCTATTACTGAGATCTTAGAAAAGAAATGTGGTATAAAAATAACTCAAATAGATGCTCACTTGGAATTAAATCCATTGACCAGAGAATTGGCTTTAAACTTCAGTTTACCTGAAAAAGAACCTGTTATTTTGTTGACTCAAAAAATTTTTTCAGGTGATACAATTTTGCTTCTCAATAAATTTTATATAAAAGGTGACACAGATAGTTTATTTATATCTTTTCAGAGAAGAACTTAAAAAAAATTAAAAATCAAGAATCCTCTCAAATTTTTCCTGAAAAATGTTATAGTATAAAAAATTTAGCTATTTATTAAAATAACTGTTAAAATTTTATATTTAAAAATTTTGCAATTAATAAGATTCTATAAATCTCTGGAGGTGGAGGATGGAAGAGGGAAAAATTGTAAAGGATATAATGTTAGAGTTATTTGAATATCCTCACATTCCATACTGGTTTAGCATTGAACAAGTGATTAAAGTAATGAAAGCCTCTTTTTTTCAAACTCCGAAAAACACCTATCCTCTTGTAGTGCTTGTATTTGATGAGAAGTATAATCTTCTCGGAACAGTAACACCAAGGGAGGTTTTAAAGGGAGTTTCATCTTCTCACAACTATTCATCAACAAATTTAAAAGTTAACCCTGAAGATAAAATAGAAGTTGATTGGGAAAAAGTATTTGGCGATGAATCAAAAAATCTTGCCCAGAAACCTGTAAGTGAAATAATGAATCCTGCAAAACATTTTGTTGATCCTTTAGATCCAATTAAAAAGGCTGCTTATTTAATGATCCATTTTGATTTGCCTGTAATACCTGTTATTGAGGATAAGAAAAAACTGGTGGGAGTAGTAAGAATGAATGAGATATTTGATATAATTTCAGATGAAATTATAAAAAAATAAAAAAACAATAAACTTGAATTAGGAAATATATTATGCTCCCTATCTGAGGTAATATATGGCATGAACAGAAAAGTAGTTACTTTCTTAATTCTTTTTGGGCTATGGTGTATTTTCTCTGGAATGTTTGATATTTTTCATCTAACTCTTGGAATAATATCTTGTCTAATAATTACATTAGTCTCTGGAGATTTGATGTTTAATGAAGAAAAAATTACCAAATCTCACATTGTTTATGGTATAAGATTTATAAAATATATCCCTTGGCTAATTTATCAAATAATTCTTGCAAATATTCATGTTGCTTACTTAGTACTACATCCTAAAATGCCAATAGAACCCTTTGTGCTTGAATACAAAGCTAAACTTAAAAAAGATATATCAAAGGTTGTATTTGCAAACTCAATAATTCTTACACCTGGAACAATTACTATGGATATTACTAAGGATAATGTTTTTGTGGTACATTGCATTAGTCGCAAAGTTGCTGAGGATCTGCTGACTGGAGAAATGGAAAAAAGAGTTGCCTATATATTTGGTGAAACAATAAAAAATTGATGGAAAACTTCTTTGTATTAACAATAATAATTCTTGGAATAATGGTTATTTTATGTCTTTATCGTGCGGTCTTTAGTCCAACAATAATGGATAGAATTGCAGCAGTAGGAGTTATTGGCACTAAAACCACATTAATTCTTGTACTGTTGGGAATTTATTACAAAAGGATAGATATGTTTGTTGATATTTCTCTTGCCTATGCTCTGCTTAATTTCATAGCCACCCTTGCAGCCTCTAAGTTTTTTAGAATCAGAAAAAGTATAACACCTGGAACTAAATTTTTAAAGGATAGGGAGGCAGGCAAATGATAGATTTTGACTTTATCATAAATATCATTGTAATTATAATCGTAGCTATAGGCTTGTTCTTTTTCTTTACAGCAACAATTGGACTTTTAAGATTCCCTGATTTCTATTGTAAACTTCAAGCAACTGGAAAAGGAGATACCCTTGGTGCCGTATTAATTCTCTTTGGAATTGTAATCTATATACTTAAAGAGGATTTTTCCTTAAGCACAATACTTGTATCCATAAAGATATTTTTCATTATATTCTTTATTTTTCTTGCCAATCCTACAGCAACTCATGCCCTGACAAAGGCAGGATTGGATAGCGGAGTTATTCCCTTAAAAAAGGAGGTTTTTAAAAAATGATATGGATTATGGAGATATTGATATTAACCATTTTATTAATATGTGCTTTAGCTGCAATACATGTAAAAGATTTACTCAGTTCTGCCATACTGTTAGGTGCATATAGCTTTCTTATGTGCATTTTATGGGCAGAAATGGGGGCAGTTGATGTGGCTTTTACTGAAGCTGCTGTAGGCGCTGGAATCAGCACTGCCTTTTTCATAGGTGCAATTTATCAAACAACAAGAAGGACAAAAGATTGAAACTCTTTGCTCTAATAATAGTTATAATGACAGGTGCTGCACTCATCTACAGCACCCTTGATATGCCAGACTGGGGGGATCCTAACTCTCCAGCAAGTCTGCATGTATCACCACGTTATATTGAAAAAACAATTGAAGAAACTGCTACTCCAAATGCGGTTACTTCAGTTCTCGCAGACTACAGAGGATACGATACCTTAGGAGAGACAACTGTTATATTTACCGCTGCAGTTGTATGTATTTTATTATTAAGGAGAATTGAAGATGATAAGACTTTATAATGACCTGATAATACAAACGGTTTGCAGAATTATGATTCCTCTCATTCAACTTTTTGCCTTTTATGTCATAGCTCATGGACATTATAGCCCTGGAGGAGGTTTTCAAGGAGGATGCATTTTAGGAGCATCATTCATACTGATGTTGATTGCCTATGACATAAACTGGATAAAAAGAAGATTTTCAGAAAATAAAAATGTCATACTAATAGCTCTTGGTGTTTTTATCTATGCATTAGTAGGACTTTTGTGTATATTCTTAGGAAAAGAATACCTGAATTATTCTGCCTTTCAAAAATTAATTCCTATTGATATTGCAAGAGTTCGTGCTCTCGGCACTCTCATTATAGAGATTGGTGTTGGGATTACTGTTATGGCTGTCATGGTATCTATATTCCTTAATCTTATAACCTTTGGTAAACACGAAAAAGGTGAAGTCTAAATGGAGACAGTTATTGGTAAATATAATTACTGGATTTACATATCTCTTATGATGATAGGCTTTTATGCCATGATAGCGAAAAAAAATCTCGTAAAAAAAATCGTAGGAATGAATATTTTTCAGACTGCAATAATACTATTTTTCATATCAACAGCCTATAAAAAGGATGCTACAATACCGATTTTAGTTAAATCTCAAGAAGTCATAAACCCAGCACAATACATTAATCCTCTACCTCATGTTTTAATGCTTACTGCTATAGTGGTAATGGTAAGTACATTCGGTGTTGCCCTTGCTATTATTATGATGCTGTATAAACAATATAAAACCCTTGATGAGGATGAAATAATAGAGATATTGAAAAAGAAAAAATGAATCTTACAGAGCACGCCTCAATTCTAATTGTTGTTATTCCTTTAGTTGCTTCATTTATTAATATATTTTTAATTTTCCTAAAAAGGACACTCTGTTATCCCTTCTTTTTACTTGTTTTAGGTATCTGTGTTATTCTCTCAATTGATATCTTATCCACAGTTATTAGCTTTGGAACATTAAGATATAAACTTGGCGGCTGGATGCCTCCATGGGGAATTGAGTATGTGGTAGACCATTTAAATGCCTATTTGATTGTCATTGTCTCTTCAATCAGTTTTATTATAGCCATATATTCTAAGGATAGTATAAAAAAAGAGATTGCAAAGGCAAAATTACCCTATTTCTATTCCACCTATCTACTTCTTACAACAGGGTTACTTGGAATAACAATTACTGGGGATATTTTTAATCTTTATGTATTCCTTGAAATAGCCTCTCTTTCGGCATATGCTCTAATAGCAATTGGTGAGAAACGCTCTGTACTTGCAAGTTTTAATTATATAATCATGGGCACAATAGGAGCTTGTTTCTATTTATTAGGAGTAGGCTATATTTATATAATTACAGGTTCACTCAACATTAGTGATCTGACCCGTCTTTTGCCATCTCTTTATGAGTCCAAGGTAACCCTTACTGCTTTAGCATTCTTTGTGGTAGGTATTGCAATAAAAATTGCTCTTTTTCCATTACATAGATGGCTACCAGACTCGTATACCTTTGCACCCTCTGCTGTTAGTGCCTTTGCCTCTGCAACTGTAACTAAGGTTGGCATATATGTTTTAATTAGGATATCCTTCACACTTTTTGAGCCCAGATTTTTAACAGAGATAACACCTCTTTCTAATATGCTTATTTGGTGGTCAACAATAGCTATATTTTTTGGAAGTATAATTGCTATTGGTCAAAGAGATTTCAAAAGAACGCTTTCTTACGTATTGATTGCGGAAATAGGATATATGGTACTTGGTGTAAGTCTGGGTAATAAAGAGGGATTCATAGGTGCAGTTTTACATATACTCAATGACGCTGTAATGATCGCTTGTCTTTTTATGATAGCAGGAGGAATTTTTTATAGGGTTGGTTCAAGGAATCTTGAAGATTTCACTGGATTAAATAAAAATATGCCAATTACTATGGCTGCCTTCACAATAGCTGCTCTGTCTATGATTGGAATTCCTCCTACCGCAGGATTTTTTAGTAAATGGTATTTAATCTTAGGCGCTATTGAAGCAAAATATTTGATCTCTGCAGCCACGGTAGTTTTTAGTAGTTTAGTTAATGCACTTATATTTTTCAGAATCTTTGAAAAAATTTATTTTACTAAAAAAGAAGTTATACCGCAGTATACCTTTAGAGAATTGCCTTTAAGTATGATGATTCCCATAATCATAACAGCTTTAGCAATTTTAATAATTGGTTTTTACAGTGGAGAAATTATCTCTTCTGTCATTAAATTTACGGTACCGGCAGGGTTTTAAACTATGGAAACCATAATTTCATCAAAACCCCTATTAGCAATAATAATATCTTTAATAGCAGCATTTCTAATAGCAATCACGGGTGAGAAAGCAAGAAATTTGAGGGAGACATGGACTATTCTTGCCGCAGTGACTAAATTCGGAATAGTTGCCTCAATGTTACCAGATATTCTAAATGGTAAAGTAATTGAATTCACTTTACTTAATATAACTCCTGAACTAATCCTTCAATTTAAAGTAGATGCATTGGGTATATTTTTTGGAGTTACAGCCTCTTTTCTTTGGATTATCACATCTTTTTATTCTATCGGATATATGCGGGGACTTAATGAGCATGCACAAACTCGTTACTTTGCCTATTTTGCTATAGCTCTTTCAGCAACAATGGGGGTGGCTTTTTCAGCCAATATGTTTACTGCATTTCTTTTTTATGAGATAATTACAGTCTCTACTTTCCCTCTCGTTGCACATAAAGAAACTGAAGAAGCAAAGAAGGGGGCAAGAAAGTATTTAACCTATCTACTCGGTACTTCAATAGCTTTTCAGCTGACAGCAATTGTTATAACTTATAATATTTCCGGAAATCTGAATTTTTCTCCTGATGGAGTTTTAAATAAAAATGCTGCTCCTTTCTTAGTAACAATTACTTTTCTTCTTTATATTGCAGGAATTACTAAAGCAGCCATAATGCCACTACATAGCTGGCTTCCTGCTGCAATGGTTGCGCCTACACCTGTAAGTGCACTTCTTCATGCAGTAGCTGTTGTAAAAACTGGAGTATTCATGATCCTCAGAGTTGTATTCTATATATTTGGCATAGACCTTCTTAAAAGTCTTGATCTTGGAACAGTCCTTACAGTAATTGCATCTTTCACTATAATAGCAGCATCAGTAATAGCTTTGAGACAGGACAACTTAAAGCTCAGACTTGCTTACTCAACTGTCAGTCAGCTTTCCTATATTGTTCTTGGCGCAGCTCTTCTTACTCCCTCTGGTATCAAAGGAAGTATAATTCATATAGGAGCTCACGCCTTTGGAAAAATTACACTTTTTTTTACTGCTGGAGCTATATATGTGGCAACCCGTAAAACAAAAATCAGCGAACTTGACGGGATAGGAAAAAAGATGCCCTTAACTATGGCATCTTTTACAATAGGTGCATTATCAATGATAGGAATTCCACCTTTTGCTGGAGTTATTAGCAAATGGTATCTTAGCCTTGGAGCTCTTGAGGCAAATCAACTTTTTGTTCTTGTCATCTTAACCTTAAGTACAATACTAAATGCCTGTTACTTCATGCCAATAGTTTATGCAGCCTTTATGAAAAAACCAAAATATGATGATAATTTTAAAGAATACAGTGGCGGAGGAATACATGAAGCACCAATGTTTGTTGTAATTCCTCCTTTAATTACTGCCATTTTAACAGTGCTAATATTCTTATACCCTTCCTTCTTTCTTGAGATAATAAGAGTTATCTTAGCAAATATTATGGGAGGTTAATGAAAAATGGCAAAGAAAGTTTACGAAGAAACTGGGGGATTAACCAATAAAGCAGTCTCTGCTTATAGAAAACTGTTTTATATATTTTTTAGTGTTTTTTCCTTATACTTAGCCTATATTCTTTGGAAGACCCTTTAGGAGATCAAGATATGAGTAAAAAATATTGGTTTGATAATCCCAAAAATGTAAGAAAATTTTTCACCGTCTTTTACATACTCGTAATAATTTTTCTCATTGCCGAGTTGTTTATCCATAAACACACCTATTTCCCCTGGGAGAATTATCCCTTTTTCTATGCGGTTTTTGGTTTTGTTGCCTTTGTATTTCTCATAATTATTGCAAAACATATCTTAAGACCGATAGTTAAACGAAAGGAGGATTACTACAATGATTAATGCAGTACCTCCTGCATTTGTATTTATAATTGGAGCACTACTTCTTCCTCTTTTAAGAGGTAAATTTAAAAGCGTTTATCTATTGCTTTTGCCAGTTTTAGGTTTTACTAATTTCATAAATATTTCCGAGGGTATTCACTGGAGTTTCAAATTTTTAGAGTATGAACTTATTCTTGTTAAGGTTGATAAAATTAGCATACTCTTTGGATATATATATCACATAATCACTTTTATTGCACTACTGTACTCACTTCATGTGAAAGAAACTGCTCAACACATAGCTGCTCTTTTATATGCAGGTGCAGCTTTAGGAGTAGTTTTTGCAGGTGATTTGTTTACTCTTTTTATATTTTGGGAAACAATGGCATTTAGCGCTTTTTATCTCATATGGGCATCAAAGACAAAGGAATCTTACGGTGCAGGGTTAAGATATCTATTAGTTCACATATTTGGAGGTATGTGTCTTTTAGCGGGAGTTGTAATGCATTACTATGAAACAGGCTCTCTAAGCTTTGGCTATATTGGACTTAAGGGATTAAGTTCTTGGTTAATATTCATAGGGTTTGGACTAAACTGTGCTTTTCCGGGGCTACATGCTTGGCTACCTGATGCCTATCCAAAAACAACCCCTACAGGTGGAGTTTTTATGTGGACTTTCACTACCAAGACAGCTGTATATGTTCTTGCAAGAGGTTTTCCAGGGACAGAACTTCTCATATGGATTGGTGCTACCATGACGGTATTCCCCATATTTTTTGCCGTTATTGAAAATGACCTAAGAAAAGTCCTTTCTTATAGCCTCATAAATCAGCTTGGATATATGGTTACAGGGATAGGTATTGGCACTCAACTTTCCCTTAACGGAACATTTTCACATGTTTTTTGTCATATTCTCTATAAAGCTTTACTTGTAATGTCAATGGGAGCAGTAATTTATAGAACAGGTAAAATTAAATGCACTGACTTGGGAGGACTTTATAAAAGCATGCCTATAACAGCTCTATTTTGCATCATAGGTGCTGCGTCAATCTCTGCTTTTCCATTATTTAGCGGATTTATAAGTAAATCCATGGTGGTTGAAGCTTCTGCAATAGGAGGATTAATACCAATCTGGTTTATGCTTACCTTTGCCTCTGTTGGTGTGCTTGAGCACGCAGGAATCAAAGTTCCCTACTATGCTTTCTTTGCTCATGACTCGGGAATAAGAACAAAAGAGTCTCCTCCTCATATGCTTCTTGCCATGGGATTGACAGCATTTCTATGCGTCTTTATAGGAGTTATGCCAAGTTCTCTCTATAGCTTATTGCCATATCCAGTTAATTTCGAACCTTATACTGCTTCCCATGTTGTAACAACCACTCAATTACTGCTATTTGGAGCACTTGCCTATATATTTCTTATGAAATCAGGCATTTTCCCTGCAGAAATGCGAGCTACCAATCTTGATTTAGACTGGTTTTATAGAAAAGGAGCGCAAATTTTCATTTGGTTTATAAACAAACCTGGTTCAGCAATTATGCAAAAGATAAACAAAATATTTTTCTATAAAATACCAAATTTTTTAGATTGGTTAACAAAAAACCCTGTTTTAGCAATTAAAATTATCAGAGATTCTATTCTTCTTATATTCTCAATTCCTGAAAAAAGATCAAGAATAAAAGCGCGACTCAAAGCAGAAAAAGCAATCTATCCAGGAGACTCCCTAATGCCTATGCCTATTGGTGCACTTGTTTTATGGTCAATATTTTTCCTATTTCTTTATTTGATAATTTATTATGCAAAAGATTACATGTAGAAAAAATAAAATTTTATGATATAATAACCTGACTATGTTTATGGATAAGTTTTTTGATAAATATCTTGAAGAGGAAGATTTTATAAATCTTTCCGCAGAAAAATTAAAAAAATACGGATTTGAACATAACAATACAATTGCAGGGGTATGTCTCTGTAGGGATGAAATATGCCAAAGCGTTTTATTAAAGATAAAAAATCTTTGGGGAGACTTCTTTAATTTTTCAAGCTTTGCTGGTATTTATTCATCTGGAGAAATAGGTGCAAAAGTCTTTATCAGTCATGCTCCTGATGGGGAAGAAAAGAGAGTTGTTTTTTATGTGTTTACTCATATAGGTTTAGATGAAAAAGGCAGTATAGGAATTTGTAAAAGAAAAGGTATAGAAAAATCAACTGCCTGCGGAGCTCTTATTTTGTTTCTAAATGAAATACTAAACTTTGATAAAAGAGAAAAAGAAGAAAATCCAGAATTAATCTTTATCAAACAAAAGCTTAGAAAAGAAATATCTAATAGAACTCCAGACCTCATGGAACTAACTAAAATAGCTCTTCATGTGAGTTGTAATGAAATTGAAAGGACTATGGAGAATTTAGTGAAATCTGATAAAATCGTATATGCATTAGTTTCAGGTATACAGGTACATTATTTAGATAAAAATTACATTTTACCGATGGCTTCATTTGTAGTTAAGGATAATAAAAAAATAGATTTGAGGTAGGGTTATGGAAAATCCTTTTAGTAGGATATTACTTCCTGTTGACAAAAGCGAAAACTCAAAAAAGGCAATTAAATTTTTAAGCTCTCTATTAATTTTTTTTGAAGACAAAAACATAGAACTTACACTTCTTAATGTAGTTCCCCTTGAATCTATAAGTGAAAAGATTAAGAATGTGGACTTTAGATTGGTAATGATTCAGGATAAAATTTTTGCTGAGAAAATCATAGAAGAATACATTAAAGAAAATATCATGCCATTTTTAGATGACTATGAAAGACATATTAAAAGTATAGGTTTCTTAGGAAGCATAAAAAAACAAGTTGAGATAGGAGACCCTGGCAATAAAATAATTGAAATTTCAACAAACCAAGATATTAAAACAGTAATGCTTGCCCGAAGGGTAATGTCTAAATTCAAAAAAATCATTCTTGGTAGTGTCTCTGAAAAGATACTATACGGACTTTTAAATCAAAATATATATATAATTGGACAAAAAATTTCAGAAGAAAACCCTATAGGTAATATACTCATTCCTGTTGATGGTTCTGAGTATTCTAAGAAGGCTGTTGAACATGTCGTATCTCTCACCAAAGTAGTTAAGAATATTAAAAGAATTGATATTTTAAGAATAATAAATGTATCATTCTATCTTGAAAGAGTCAGACAGGGAATTGATCCAGAGATAGAAGCAGAGGAGATTCTCAGTGAATCTAAAAGGAAATTTATCAATGAAGGAGTCTCTCCAGAATTAATTGTTACTAAAAGCATCATTGGCTTTCCTAAGGATGAAATCATTAAAGTAATTAAAGAAGGTAGCTATGACCTTATAGTAATGGGACGTAAGGGACGATCTGCAATAAAGGATATGGTTTTAGGCGGGGTAAGCTCAACAGTTTTGAATAACTGTTTTGATCAAACTGTAGCTATAATTAATCAGTAGTGAATCTTTTCATATCTGGATGGGCAGGTTTTAAAGAAGCCTTAGGAGATATTCCAAAGGATTGGTATTTTATAACTCCTTTTATTGAGTTAAATGAGATAGAAATATTGAATTTTTTAGAGAATAAATCAGGTAATACTGTAATAGGCTGGTCCACAGGAGGACATATTATTTTAAAAAATCTATCCTTTTTTTCTCAGAGATTTAAAGAATTGATTGTTATTGCAGGATTTATAAGATTCACTCACTATGTAAGCCCAAGAATTATTAGGATAATGATAGAGAAAATGAAAACAGAGCCTGAAAAAGTTATAAAGGAGTTTTTAATTAATGCTGGTTGTAATCCTTTAATTGTTGAAAGAATTGACTATAAAAAACTGATTCATGGACTTGAGTTTCTCCTTTCCTCTGAAGTTTCAGATTTACACTCGGAAACAAAAAATCTTATTCTTCTTCAAGGATTATATGATAAAATCCTCCCGATAAAGGCATTGGAAGAACTAAAAAAATGCTATCCCTTTGCTAAAACTTTTCTGATAGAAGGTCATCACTGGATTGGCTTTGAAGAGATATTAAAATTAAAAGCCTCAGGGATTGCCTGAGGCTTATAATTAATCCTTCTGTTTTCTAATAATCTGTTCAGGTCTTTTTGCTATTATAGGTATCTGTACATCAAATTTTTCAAGCAAAAGTCCAATTAAAAAGAGTGCTAATCCTACAAATGTCCAATATCCAGGTGCCATCATTATTAATCCGCCAGATATGTAAAGGGCTCTTTCAAGTGGAGTAGAAGGCTTTTTCCAGTAACCTAAGACACCCGCTTCAATGGCAAACATGGCAACAAAGGCACCGATAAATATAAATAATATTTCCCATGGAGAACCTTTCATTAAATAGGCTGGAACAAATATGAAGAAGAATGGCATTATGTATCCACCAATTCCTAACTTCATAGAATACCAAGCAGCTCTTAACCAACTACCTCCAGCAATTGCAGTTGTTGTAAAGACCGTTATACATACAGGTGGAGTTAAACCAGACTTAATGGCAAAATAAAAAATAAATAAATGTGCAGCAAGAGGATTTACTCCCATCTGTTGAAGTGCAGGAACCAAAACAGCAGCAGCTATAACATAGGCAGCAGTTGTTGTCATTCCCATTCCAAGAATTATTGCAGTAAGCATTGTTGCTATAAGAGCAAGATAAACATTATATCCAGATATTTCAATTATTACCTCTGAAACTTTTACTCCAAAACCTGTTAAAGATATCAAGCTTACAGCAATCTGAACACATGCCATCATTATCATTAGCCATGCCAAAGCTTTTACAACTCCCTCAAAAAGTCCTCCCCATATGGACTTTATCCTTTTTAAAATTTCCTTTCCCTGAAGAGGTCCTCCAAAAAATGTAAAGTAAATTACTGATACAACTATTGCCCATGCTGCGCATATTTGGGCAGGGAAAAACATGAAAAGTAAAACACCAAGAGTACCTATTGGAAGAACAAAGTTTAAAATTCTACTGGGTCTTAGAATGCTTTTCAACTCTGGCATTAGATCCTTAGGAAGTTTACCCATACCTGTTCTACCAGCTTCAATCCATACACCTGCTGCAATACCTGCAAAATAGATCAAAGCTGGAATTAATCCAGCTATCATTATGCTGGCATAGGGAATATTTAGAAACTCTGCCATTATGAAGCATCCTGCACCCATAATAGGAGGCATTATCTGTCCACCAGAGGATGCTGCTGCCTCAACCGCTGATGCAAAGGCACGGGAAAAGCCAAATTTTTTCATTAGAGGAATTGTAAAAGAACCAGTGGTTGCTGCATTTGCTACAGATGAGCCACTAAGCATTCCAAAGAGAGAGCTTGATATTACTGCTACATGTCCAGGTCCACCTCTAATCTTACCACCAAAATAGGTGGAAAGTTCCATAACAGTTGAACCAACACCAGTAGCAAATAGGATGGGGCCAAAAATTATAAAAGGAGCTATTATTCTACTTGCCATATCAGTAAGAAGTCCCCAAATTCCCTCTGTCATCAAATACAACTGATAAAGGATATCTATAAAGTTGAATCCAGGATGTCCAAATCTGCCTGGTATATGAGGACCTGCCACTGTGTAGACAATAAAAAATAAGACAAGTATAGGAACTGTTAATCCCAATGCCCTTCTTGTTCCCTCAAGAAGTGCTATAATCAGCAAAACAGCAAGAGTAAGATGATAGCTCTCAAAAACACCAGGATTTCTTACCACTTCCTCCCAGTGAAGCATTATATAGATGCAAGGTATAAGACTAAGAACAATAAATATGATGTCAACCAAAGAAGGTGCATTTTTAGTTCCTGTTAGAAGAATTTGAAACACCTTTGGGATATTCCACTTTAGCATTCTTTTTGAGAAGGGATAAACTAAAAATACTATAGCAAGCCCTATGGAAAGAGATATACCGCCCTGCAAAAGAGGATGCAGAGCGGCAAGTAAAGCTGTATAAAGAATGAAAACTCCCCATGCTCCAACAAGTAAATTTAGTATTAGCTTCCAGAAACCCTTAAGTTCACGCACCTTTTAACCCTTTCCTCCTTAAGTTTTATTTCTTTTCCTTTGGTGTTACTTCTACAAAAGTCTCTATAATACTTCCTTTATTTCCAATAATCTCAATTTTATGCTTTCCGGGCTTTGCATTAATAGGTATTCCAGATTTTACTGAAAATACTCCATTAGCATCTGCCTTAATCACATCTACTTTTTCTGTACCAAGCCCTACCTTTTCTCCTTCATCAAGAGTAATTATAATGTCAATCTCTTCATCTGGTTTAAAACCTTTGCCGTCAATACTTATTACCGCTGCAGGTTCACCCTTAGGTGGTGTAATTGTAACTTGCGGTTGCGCAAATAAAAAAACAGGAAAGACAATGACTAAAAGAGTTGATACAGCTATCTTTGTTATTGTCTTCATTTTAAAACCTCCCTATTTTTTCTTCATCTCTGGAGGAATAAGTTTGTCAGGAACTTTCAACTTGAGCACATCTCTATAGAATTTAACTGCACCTGGATGGAGAGGAACATTTATATACTTTACAGCCATGCCAAACATGTCTTCAAAGTTTCCTTCTTTAAGAGTTGCAAGGGCACCTACAATCTCCTTTCTGTTTTCATATACTGCCTTTACAATCTTAAATACAACATCTTCGGGAACATCCTTGTCAACAAAATCTGTTACTACATAAGCTAAACTTGGCTGAGCAGTTTTGACACTCTTAAAAAGACCTGCGGGAATATCCATCATTAGTCCTTGGCCTGGATAAACTTTATTAAATTGGTCAACAAGTTGCTTTGACACAGGCAGTATTCTTATGTCCATGTTTGCTTCAAGGTCAAGTATGGCTGAATCTTTATATCCCGCTTTATACCAACCTTTTACAACACCAGACTTCATTGCATCAACACTTGCTCCAATTCCCATCATTTTGTAGTTAGGAGTTATGTTTAAAGCTTTGAAAAACAGTTCAATAACTCTACCAGATGTTGTTCCTGGATTCATAGCAAAATCAACACCTGAAAGCTGTTTTACCTCTTTAATACCACTTTTTTCAGTGACCACAATGTGTATTGGAGTAATATATCCACCCCAGAGAGTTCTTAAGTTTGGATTGGCTTTACCTTGATAATCAATTATTCCCATATAGTTGGCATAGCCAGCTGCTGCGTCAGCAGGTCCCATGTGTATTGCCTTTCTCTGAAGTCTTGAGAGATTTTCAAGGAATCCACCAGTTTCAACAACAGTGACTTCAATTTCACCTGGATAGGCTTTGTTTACTACCTTTGCCATTGCAACAGTGTTTGCATAAAGTCCAGAACGAACAGAAGTAGCACCCCACTTAACATAGAACTTCTTTGATGCCTCTGAGGTTACTGTAAAACAGAGGATCAAGGTGATACAAAGAAATGAAGTCAGTAGAATTAAAGCATTTCTTTTCATTTTACCCCCTCCTTATTTAGGATTTTAATGATAATATTAAAAAAGTAAAAAAAAGTCAATACCATGATAGTTCATCTTGCTAATTTTAGTTTTTTAGCCTTTTCAGCAACTGCATTAGATACTGCTTGAGCAACCTTCTTGTTAAATATACTTGGAATAATATAATCCTCGTTCAATTCTTCCTCTCTAATCGTATATGCAATGGCATTGGCAGCAGAAAAAAATATTTCCTTATCAACACCTTTTGCGCGAACTTCAAGTAATCCCTTAAATAATCCGGGAAAGGCGAGAACATTGTTTATCTGGTTTGGATAATCAGACCTACCTGTTGCCATAATTCTTACAATAGGCATAGCAAGTTCAGGTGCAATTTCAGGATCAGGATTGGCAAGCGCAAAGACTACTCTGTCTTTTGCCATTTTTTCAATATCCTCTGGTTTTAAGATATTCGGTGCTGAAAGACCTATGAATACATCAGCACCTTCAAGGGCATCGGTAAGGCTGCCCTTAATTTTTCGTGGATTTGTCCTCAGAGCGAGTTCCTTTTTATATTGATAGTTAATATCTTCAATTCTCCCTTCATATAGAATACCTGTTTTATCACATACAATAATATCCTTTATTCCATAATCAAGTAACATATATGCTGTAGCTGTTCCAGCTGCACCAGCACCTGAAATAACAACCTTAAATTCTCTTATATCTCTTTTCAATATTCTTCCCACATTTATCAATGCAGCAAGTACAACTATAGCTGTTCCATGCTGATCATCGTGAATTACTGGAATATCAAGTTCTTCGCGAAGTCTTCTTTCTATCTCAAAACATCTTGGTGCAGCAATGTCTTCAAGATTAATTCCTCCAAAGGGAGTGGATATTTTCTTAATTATGCTTACAAGCTCATCTACATCAGTAGTCTTTATTGGAATCGGGAAAGCATCAACTCCACCAAATTCTTTAAACAACATACATTTTCCTTCCATAACTGGCATTGCTGCATCTGGACCTATATTGCCAAGACCCAAAACTGCTGTTCCATCTGTTATTACTGCTACTGTGTTTCCCTTTATGGTGTATCTATATACATGATTAGGATTTTTATTTATATCAAGACATACTCTTGCCACGCCTGGAGTATAAACTCTTGAGAGGTCTTCTCTGTCCTTTACTTCTACCTTATTGTGTATTCCTATTTTTCCTCCCTCATGAACTAAAAAGGTTCTATCCATAACCCTCAAGATCTTAACACCTTCTACATGCTTTAAAGCCTTAATAATCTTCTTTTCATGTTCTTCATCGCGGGCATTTACTGTTATATCCCTTATAACTCTTTTCTTCTCTACCTTTATAATATCTATTGAACCGAGATCTCCTCCTGCACTACTGATAGCTGAAGCTATCTTTGCAAACATTCCTATTCGGTTTTCAATCTCTAATCGTAATGTTATACTATAACTTGGACTTGGTACATATCCCATTTTTGTCCTCCCATGCTTGACATTGTGCTATAAATTATACAAAATAAAATAATTTTTGCAAATAAGGAGAGTGTGATGGAGATAAACAAACATTATTTTGACACAGTTATTATTGGTTCTGGGCTTGCAGGATTGCGTGCTGCCATTGAGTGTATTTCCCATGGAAGCGTTGCTGTATTAAGTAAGCTTTATCCAACACGTTCTCACTCTACAGCTGCACAGGGAGGTATTGGTGCTGCTCTTGGCAATGAAGAAGAGGACAATCCAGAGTGGCATACCTATGACACTGTAAAGGGAAGTGACTTTCTTGGAGATCAAGATGCTATTGAGATTATGTGCTATGATGCTATCCC
>JANXBR010000039.1 GCA_025060625.1 Thermodesulfovibrio sp. | reverse complement strand
ACTCTCTCAATCTTTATTTTCAATTTTATGTTTCTTATAGCTCTATATTTGGCTTTATTAGAAAACAACCATTTTTTTCAAAGATTATGCCTTTGAACTTCAGAATTTTTAGAGCCTTTGTGACTGCTTCACGGGAAGAGCCTGTGCAGGAGGCTAATTCTCTGTGGGTTATTTTGTTTATTTTTATGTAACCTTCTTCTATTTTTTCTCCTTCTTTTTGAGCTATATTTAAGATATGTTTTAAAATTCTTCTACTTACATCTAAGAATGCCATCGCACCAAGCATCTCATCGGTCATTCTAATTCTTTCAACAAGGGCAGAAAGAAGAGATATGGCAATCATTGGATTATCCTTAAGCAATATAAGAAATTGTTGTCTTTTAAGTATTCCAACAGTAGAATCTTTAATAGCAATAATTGTTGCAGAGCGCGGTTTGCCATCAAGAAGGCTTAGTTCTCCAAAGAAATCACCTTTTTTAAATATGTTTAGAATAAGCTCTTTTCCATCAGGGTCTAAAAGACATGCTTTAACAGCACCCTCAAGAATAATGTAAAGATCTGTGCTTTCCTCAGATTGATAAAAAATTACTTTTCCTTCTTTTACTTTATTTATACTAAAACCTCTGGAAATGAGCAGAAGATGTTCATCTGAAAGACTTTGAAAAATTGGAATTTCTTTCAAGATTTTAAGAACTTCTCTATCTGACATACTAAACTTTATCAAAAATTTTTCTAGTAGTCAAGATAGCGCCATTCTTTAAACTACTTCATTTTAATAGAGTTTAAAATTTTTATTACCAATTTATTCTACAAAAATCTTTATGATACTTTTCAGAAAACAAAAAAATTGACAAAAAAAAATTTTTTAAATTAATATATAAAGTTTGAAGGGGCTTAGCCCCTGGATTTATCTTTATGGGAGGAGGGCGAAAATTGTATGCTTTAGGGACCCATCTTTTGATTGAACTAAAAAATTGCAATCCCGAGATTCTCAAGGATCTCGAAAGTGTTAAAACCATACTGGTAGATGCCGCAAAAAAAGCAAATGCAACAGTGATAAGCGTAAATTTTCATGAATTCAATCCCTTTGGTATTAGTGGAGTGGTTGTTATTGCCGAATCTCATCTGACTATTCATACATGGCCAGAGTATGGTTTTGCTGCAGTAGATGTCTTTACTTGTGGCGATATCATAAAACCAGAGATTGCAGCTCAACATATTATAGAAGCCTTTGAGTGTAAAATTCCCTCAATAGTAGAAATGAAAAGAGGTATAATTTCTCATAAAAATGAGAAACTACCTCATAAGGTATGTCATGAAGAATTGCAAATGGTATATTGAGCAAACATCTGAAGACGAAGTTGTTCTCCATTCTCTGAAGGAGATAATATACACTGAAAAATCTCCTTATCAGAGGATTGAGATAATTCACTCGGGCAATCTTGGAAGATGTCTTCTTTTAGATGGAAAAATGCAGTCTTCAGAAGTTGATGAATTTATCTACCACGAAGCCCTTGTTCATCCTGTCATGCTTTTAAGCGAATCCATAAATAAAGTACTTATTGCAGGCGGCGGAGAAGGAGCTACTCTAAGAGAGGTATTGAAATATCCTGTTAGTGAGGTGGTAATGGTAGAACTTGATGAAACGGTTATTAAAGTTGCTAAGCAATATCTTCCGGAATGGAATAGCGGTGCTTTTGATGATCCGAGAGTCAAGATAGTTATAGATGATGCAAGGTCTTATATTGAAAAAACAAAAAAATATTTTGATGTAATAATAATAGATTTACCCGAACCAGCAGAAGGAGGACCTGCTTATCTTCTCTATACAAAGGAGTTCTATGAGAGAGTAAAGGAGGCTCTTACAGATAAAGGCATGATGGTTACTCAATCTGCCTCTGCCTCAGTGAATAATTTAAGAGTCTTTGTTTCGGTTGTTTCTACTCTTAAACAAGTATTTCCCTATGTAAAACCTTATATTACCTATGTTCCCTCCTTTTTTGCTCCATGGGGATTTGTTTTGGTTTCTAAAAAAAATGATCCCGATGAATATGTAAATAAAATAAAGGATAAACTTTATTATGTTGGGGAAAGTTTAAAATTTTACGATATGGATGCCCATATATCAATGTTTAGTCTACCAAAGCACATTAAAAAAGCCTTTGAAAAAGGTGGGAGAGTCATAAGAGATGACTCCCCTCTTTCTTTTTATTAATCTCTCTTCTTGGTTGGTAATACCGCAAGTCCAGGTAATTCTTTTCCTTCAAGCAATTGCAAAGCAGCTCCACCTCCAGTTGATATGAATGAAATGGAATCACTAACTCCTGCCCTATGAACCGCATAGTCAGTGTCTCCACCACCTACTATGGTAAAGGCATAAGAATCAGCAACTGCATGAGCTATTGCAAATGTACCTCTTGAAAATGCATCTATTTCAAAAACTCCCATTGGTCCATTCCATAAAATGGTTTTTGCATCATGTAAAGCCTCGGTAAAAAGCTTTACTGATGCAGGTCCTATATCCAGTCCTCGCCAACCCTGAGGTATTTCCTGTACAGGGACTATTTTAGTTTCTGCTCCAGTATCTATGCTTTGAGCAACTACAACATCTACAGGAAGATAAAATTTAACCTTGTTTGCACGAAGTTTTTCCATTATTTTGATGGCAAAATCTATCATATCAGACTCAACAAGTGAGTTACCAACCTCGTATCCCATAGCTTTTATAAATGTAAAAGCCATTCCGCCACCTACTATTACTTTATCTGCCTTATCTGCAAGATTTTCCAGCACCCCAATCTTTCCTCCTACCTTTGCACCTCCCAGTATTACCACAAAGGGTCTTATTGGAGACTCTACTGCTCCTTTAAGATATTCAATCTCTTTTTTAAGTAAGAATCCTGCTGCAGCAGGAATAAATTTAGGTATTCCAACAATGGAAGCGTGGGCTCTGTGGGATGCTCCAAAAGCATCATTGACATAAAAATCTGCTAAGGAGGCAAGAGCTTTTGCAAACTTTTAATCATTTTTTTCCTCTTCTATATGAAATCTCAAATTTTCAAGTAATACAACATCTCCTTCTTTCATTTTTGAAACAATCTGTTCAACCTGTGGTCCGATACAGTCTGGTGCAAAAATCACTTCTTTGTTAAGAAGCCTTTGAAGTCTTCTTGCAACAGGAGACAGCGAAAACTTAGGATCAACCTTTCCTTTCGGCCTTCCAAGATGGGAAGCAAGAATTACTTTTGCTCCTTCATCAATGGCATAGTTTATAGTTGGCAGTGTAGAACGAATACGCCTGTCATCAGTTATTACTAAATTTGCATCTAAGGGCACATTAAAATCAGCTCTTATAAAGACTCTTTTTGATTTTATAGGCAAGTCCTCAATGGTAATTTTGTCAAAGGAGTTATTAAAAGGAGACATATTAACCTCCTAAATTTTTTTCATTAAATAAAGCACAAGGTCTCTGACTCTGCAACTGTATCCATACTCATTGTCATACCAAGATATTACTTTAACTAATTTGCCCTCTATTACTTTTGTGAGAAGTCCATCAACAATTGAAGAGTATGAAGAACCGTTAAAATCAATAGATACAAGAGGTTCTTCAATATAGCAAAGTATGTTTTTCAACTCCTCTTCAGAACTCCTCTTAAGTGCCTCATTGATATCTGCTTCGGTAACATCCTTACTCAGTTGAGCAACAAAATCAACCAGAGATACATTAGGTGTTGGAACTCTTATTGCCAATCCATCAAGTTTTCCTTTAAGTTCTGGAAGAACTTTTGATACAGCCTTTGCCGCACCAGTGGTGGTTGGTATCATTGACATTGCCGCTGCTCTTGCTCTTCTTAGATCTTTATGGGGTAAGTCAAGTATTCTCTGATCATTTGTATAGGAATGAACTGTTGTTGCAAAACCTCTTTCAATGCCAAAGTTTTCATGGAGCACCTTAGCTACAGGAGCAAGACAGTTTGTAGTGCATGACGCATTGGAAATTATTTTGTGCAGAGAAGGATCAATCATATGATGATTAACACCAATAACAACAGTTATATCTTCTTCTTTAGCAGGAGCAGTAATAATTACCCATTTTGCACCAGCCTGTAGATGGCGTGAAGCACCAACTCTGTCTGTAAATCTCCCTGTTGATTCAATTACAATGTCAATTTCTAAGTCCTTCCATGGAAGTCTCTCAGGAGAAGTTTCGGCAAATACCTGGATCTCTTTGTTGTCAACTATAATACGATTTTCCTGCACCTTTACTGATGAGGCAAATCTTCCATGTACAGAGTCATACCTGAGTAGATGAGCAAGAGTATTTGCATCGGTAAGATCGTTGATTGCAGTAATCTCAATATCTGGATTGCCGTGGCAGGCACGGAAAAAAAGTCTTCCAATTCTTCCAAATCCATTGATTGCCACTCTTATAGACATGGTTTCTCCTCCTATTTAAAATTTTCTTTAAAATTGTTTATAACCATTCCTGTGAGGAGTTTTGGATAGAAATAGGTTGACTTAGGAGGCATTCTTAGTCCTGAAAGTGCAACTCGTTCTATTTCCTCTACCTTTGTTGCTCTTAAGATAAAAATTGCATCACATTTGCCTTCTTTAACCATTTTTACGCCCTTTTCAATATCTATATCATAACAGATTTCACTTTGTGGAAACATTTTTTTGAGAATTACTTCTTCCAGAATGCAAACATCAAAATATCTCAGTTCCTCAGGTAAGTAGTCAAGACTTGGACCTCTGTATTGAATAATATAAAACTTATTATTCTTTAAATACACCCCTATATTTTTTGGTCCCATCTTTTCAAGTGCTTCTTCAATGTCTTTTTCTTGATTGAATTCAAATAATTGCAAGATATTGTCATATTTATCAAGCTGCTCTTTAACGGGTAAAGAAGTGCTTAAAAGTCTGTGAGTTGGCAAAATTAGGAAACCATCATCTTCAATATTTGAAAAAAACATAAGAACATAATTCCATGGAGCTTCTTTTTCCTCGGGATAAACTTCATTCATCATTTTTTTAAACTCAAGAGCAACTTCATATCTATGATGACCATCAGCAATAAAAATGGGCTTGTTTTCAAACTCTTTTACTATTTTATCAACAATTAAAGGTTCTTTAATTTTAAACAATCTATGAATATTTCCATGTAGGTCCTTTACCTGAAGATATGGATTTTCTAAATTTTCTAATATGTTAGATGTTATTTTTTCTTTTGAGCGATATATGGAAAATATCAACGATGTATTAGCCATGCAAGCTTTCATAAGATTTAATCTGTCACTCTTTGGTTTTGAGTAGGTTTGCTCATGAGGATAGACTCCTCTACCAAGTTCTTCAATTTTTAATGTCCCTATAATTCCTCTCAGAATTTTCTCCTTATTCTTGTATGAATAATGAATCTCATAACCATAAAAACATGGTTCTTCATCTTGAATAAGAATGCCTTCTTTTAACCATTCTTCTAAATACTGCTTGGCAAGAGAATATTTATCTACATCTGGAGAGTTTTTTCCATAATCAATTCTTACTATATTATAGGGACTTCTTTTGTAAAGAATCTCTCTAATTTCGTCAGAGATAATATCATAGGGAGGAGACATTACATCTTCCGGATTTATTTTCTCAGGATTATATAAAATTCCTTTAAAGGGTCTAATAATAGTCATATGAGTTTTATGATAACATTTAAATTTATTGTAGCTCAACCATTATCAAATATGTTATATTTATTCATGAATTCAATTACAAAAATTGTTTCTCTACCAAAAGTTGGCAAAACAAGAATAACTTTTTATCGTGATAGAAGGAAAATCTCAAAGGATAAAACAACCTTTTCCTTACCCTTTGAACTAAACTTAGATACTAAGTTAGCCAATGGAGAAATAATATATAGTTCTATATTTAGGTCTTGCAGAATTATGTGGAATGATGCTCCAGATGATATCCAGATAAAAGAAGAAGTAGAAAGTTTTATTAAAGAGTTTTTATTTGGCACTATTATAACCACAGTTGATCCTATAGAAGCCTT
The DNA here is from genome assembly GCA_025060625.1 of Thermodesulfovibrio sp. Lineage (GTDB taxonomy): Bacteria > Nitrospirota > Thermodesulfovibrionia > Thermodesulfovibrionales > Thermodesulfovibrionaceae > Thermodesulfovibrio. The sequence goes on along the minus strand of JANXBR010000039.1, from coordinate 5,593 downwards.
TGAAGCTGAAGAGATTTTTATTAATTTTATAAATTTTTTAAGCTCCTCCATTAATTATAGAATAACTGCAGAAGGTGCTTGTGTCTTAAACATTCCAATAGCAACAAAACATTCGAAAAATTTAAAAATATTATTGAGAAAAAAAGATACAGGAGATTATTTTTTAAGTGATGATGGAATCATACTTAGAAGTTTTCGTCCCCATGAAAGAGGTCAAAGAGAGAGAGTTATTTTTGCTTCAAAAAAGATAGGAATAGAAATTAAGGAAGAAGAATTATTTCTTGACTCATCACCTGAAGAACTATCACAGAATCTTTATAAGTTTATTCAGTTTATCTCTGCTGTATATCTTTTTTATCTATCATAAAAGAATATATTTCTTTAATTTCTCTAAATAATTCAATTCACCCATTAAAATAATGTTGCGAATACCGACCACAAAATAAAAAAACACTTGACATTATGCGAAAAATTTGGTATTGTTTACTTCAAATCCTTTATTTATCAATAAAAAAAGGAGGTATTAACCATGACAAAAGCAGAATTGGTTAGCAAAATTGCAAGCAAGGCAGAGCTAACAAAAGCTGAGGCAGCAAAGGCACTGGATGCAACAATTGAAGCTGTTAAGGAAGCACTCAAGAAAGGTGACAAAGTTACGCTTGTAGGATTTGGTAGCTTCTATGTATCAAAAAGAAAGGCAAGAAAGGGAAGAAACCCAAGAACTGGACAAGAAATTAAAATACCTGCAACAAAAGTTCCTAAATTTACAGCAGGAAAATCTTTAAAAGAAGCAGTAAAATAATTTTTTTGAACAATTATTCAGGAGGGGAATATATTCTCCTCCTGAAATTTTTTTTAAAAAAAGTGGAAGATTGGAGCGGATTTCTTTTAAAAATTATTTTTAATGATAAAATTCCCCCGAAACAACAACTGAAAAATATTATTTTAAAGACTTCAAATCTTTTTACATTTATGGATTTTAAAAGACCTAAGGACTATATGAAAAATCAAGATTTTCTCAAAGGCTACATTGCATATTTTGTTCCTGTAAATCTTGCAAAAACATATAGCCTTTTGAAAGAACTTTTCAAATATCCATCAATTTTTCAAAAGAAGGACATCAAAATAGTTGATATAGGCTGTGGTCCCTCGCCTGCTATTTTAGCAGTTTTTAAATTAATAAGGGAGGGAATAACTTCCATAAACTATATAAGATACATAGGAGTAGAGTTAGAAGAAAAAGCGATACAGTTTGGGAGAGAGATGATTGAAAAATTCAAACCAGAAAAATTGTCACTGAATTATGAGTTTTTAAATACTGATGCCTCAGATATAAAAACATATGTTGATCTAAAAGAGATAAAACCTGATATCCTAATTTTTTCAAACTCCTTAGGTGAAATATTTGATGCCCGAGGAATCAGGCATGAAGATTTTTTAAAGTTTATAAAGCTCTTTACTTATAATAATGATAATTTTAGCTTAATTATATTAGAACCAGCAACAAAAAAATCAGCTTCAAGGCTTCACGCATTAAGAGATATCTTAATTAAAGAAATGGGTTTTTATCCATACAGTCCCTGCGTCAATAGTCTTCCTTGTCCTGCTCTTAAAGCTAATAATTGGTGCTATGAGGAAAGAAAATGGATTCCTCCAAAGTATTTATCCTTCTTAAGCTCTATAGGATTACAGGTAAATTATCTTAAATTCAGCTATTTCATATTAAGAAGAGACGGATTAAATATTGGGGATACTTTTTCTGCCGATAGCATGATTGTAAAAAATACATCTCATCTTCTTAAAGAAAAAGGGAAAAGCAGACTTTGGGGATGTTGGAATGGAAAACTTATTGACATTGAAAGACTAAAAAGAGATTACAACAAGGAAGATGAATGGCTTAAGATTAAGAAAGGATGTTATTTTTCTTTTAACCATTTTATTGAACTTTCTGAAAAAAAAATAAGAATTCCTCGCTCAGGCTCAGTTAGAGTATTTTACTGTCCTGAAATTGTATCCTTTAACTGCCTGAGCGAATAGTTTTTTAAATATTCCTCATTATAAGAATTTCAAGAATTTAATTTATTAATTTTAATCTAATTTATCCCTTATCTTTTACTTTTTTAAATTCTGAATCAATTCTCCCACTTCAATTGCTGGCATTGTCATGAGTTGTACAGTACCTCTTGAGCCGAGCTCAACAGACATTTTCATTACTGTTATATTATCAGGGGCTTCAACTATATTGACAAAATCATAGGGTCCGAGCACCGCAAACTGCTGGATGATTTTTACTCCCATCTTTTCAATCTCTTTGTTAACTTCAAGAATTCTCTCTGGTTTTTCCTTCAGTGTCTCTCTTCCATCATCTGTTAGTGTGCTTAAAACAACGTAGTAAGGCATAAAACACCTCCCAAAGAATTTTTTAAATTATACCAATTTTTTGAAAAATTTTTTATAATTAAATTATGGATTATATGGTAGTATTTATAACTGTACCTAAGGAAGAAGAGGCTGTTACAATTGCAAAAACTCTTGTAGAAGAAAAATTGGCAGGTTGTATAAACATAGTTAAAAATATCCGTTCAATTTATTTCTGGCAGGGTAAAATAGAGGATGATTCCGAGGTCTTGATGATAGTTAAAACTCATTCTGAATTATTTGAAGAACTTGAAAAAAGAGTAAAGTCACTGCATTCTTATACTGTACCTGAAATCATAGGTATAAAGATAAAAAAAGGTTCAAAGGATTATTTAAATTGGCTTAGTGAGGTTACAAAATGAAAGAAGATTCTTATACCTCTTTGATTTGTGCTAATTTTTGTAACTATTACAAGCCAGGAAAAGATAGAGAAAAATGTGGTGGTTATTTTTATATCAAACAATTTATAACTCCCGCTGAATTAGGTGATTTAATAGAGGTTTTTAAACTTAAATCTTATGAAGCCTCATATAGGAATTGTTCTTTTGTTTGTGAGAAATGTGATTTTAGAGTTGATGGTTGTGATTTTTTTGTCAACAAAAGTCCAAATCCGTGCGGAGGATACTTATTAATAAATAGGATATTTCATTATACAAATTTTTAGTCAATTAAGCTTCTTATCCTGCATTGCAGGCTCTTAATCACAGAAAGTAAGGAGGTCATATGTCAAAGAGGCTTATTGACCGAGAATTAAAGAAAAGAAGACTTCGTAGGGAAAAGTTAAAAAAATTGAGAGAAAAATTTAAAATTGCAAAAACAGAAGAAGAAAAATCTTTTATATTTAAAAAAGTTTCAAAAATTGCTCCAAATGTAAAAATTGAAGATTTTATCTCATCAATTAAATAGATTTTCTTATTCTTATTGTATTTGCATGTGCTTGCAGCCCTTCCACTGTTGCAAGCACATCAACATAAGAAGCAAGCTTTTTAAATCCTCTTTGTCCGACTTTAATTAAAGAACTCCTCTTAATAAAATCATATACACCAAGAGGAGAGAAAAATCTTGCTGTTCCTGATGTGGGAAGGGTATGGTTTGGTCCTGCCACGTAATCTCCTATGGGTTCTGGAGTCCATTGTCCCAAGAAAATTGCTCCAGCATTTTTTAGTAAAGGTAAAAGTTCTTCAGGATTTTTTGTTATTACTTCAAGATGCTCCGGTGCAATTGTATTTGCTATATTACATGCTTCTTCAAGGGAATTGACCATAATTATAGCTCCAAAGTTTTTAAGAGACTCTTTTGCTATAGATGCTTTAGGAAGCCTCTTAAGTTGTTTTGTAATCTCCTTTTTCACAGCTTGAGCTAAGTCCTGAGAGGTTGTAACCAGAATACTACAAGCCATTTCATCATGTTCAGCCTGAGAAAGCATATCTGCAGCAACAAAGGCAGGATTTGCAGAACTATCAGCTATGATGAGTATTTCACTTGGTCCTGCAATCATGTCTATATCTACTTCACCAAAGACAAGTTTTTTTGCCATAGCCACATATATATTTCCCGGTCCGACAATTTTATCTACTTTTCTAATAGTTTCAGTTCCATAAGCCATAGCCCCTATTGCCTGTGCACCGCCAACTCTGTAAACTTCTTGGATACCAAGAATATTTAGGGCTGCACAAAGAACTGGATTTATTTCTCCATTAGGAGTAGGAACACATACGGCAATTTCATTTACACCTGCTACTTGGGCAGGAATAATATTCATAAGCACTGTTGAAGGATAGGAAGCCTTTCCTCCAGGAACGTAGGCTCCCACTCTTTCTAATGGTCTTATTATTTGTCCAAGAGTGATATCACCTTCTTTGTATTGCCATGATTTTTCAAGCTGTTTTTCATGAAACTTGCGAATTCTTTCTGCAGCAAACGAAAGAGCATCAATTACATCTTTTGAAACTTTTTTTGAATTCTCTTTAATTTCATTAGAGGTAATTTCAATGGGAAGCCTATGTTTGTCAAAAAGTTCATTGTATTTAATTAATGCTTTATCTCCTTTTTTTATTACTTCATCAAGAATTTTTCTTACAGATTCTTCAATTTCTTGGTTAGAAGTTGTTCTTTTGCGAATTTTTTTAAAAAAGTTTAAAAAATTTTTATTGTCCCTAATTATATGCATAAAAAATTATACAGATATTTGCTAAAAAATTACCACTGATATATAATAAAACCTCATGAGTGGAGTAATTAAAGCTCTCGGGCTTGTTTTTGGAGATATTGGCACTAGTCCCATATACACGTTGACAGTTGCTTTTTTAATACTTGAAACAACTCTTGAAAATGTTCTTGGAGTTCTCTCTCTTGTTTTTTGGACTTTAATAATTCTTCCAACCATTCAGTATAACTTGCTTGCCATGAATCTAAGTATAAGGGGCGAAGGTGGGACAATAGTTCTTTTAGAAATATTTAAGTCTCTTTCAAAATCAAATAGAGCAAAAGCCTTTGTTTCATTTTTAGCCTTGATTGGTGTTTCTTTTTTAATGGGCGATGGGGTTATAACTCCTGCAATAAGTATTTTAAGTGCTGTTGAAGGAACTGCTTTTATTCCTGGACTTGAGGGAATTTCCCAGACAGTTATAGTTTTTATAGCAATTGCAATTGCTATTTTATTATTTCTTTTTCAGAAAAAAGGAACAGAAAAAGTTTCTTCAACCTTTGGTCCTATTATGCTCATTTGGTTTTTATCTCTGTTTGTCTTAGGATTTTATTCAATTTTATTAACTCCTCAAGTTTTAAAAGCATTAAATCCCTATTATGCCATAGAGTTTCTTGTAAATAATGGATGGAAGGGGTATCTTGTCTTAGGAGAGGTTATTCTCTGTGCAACAGGTTCTGAAGCAATGTATGCTGATATGGGACATCTTGGTGCAAAACCTATAAGAAAGGCTTGGATAATGGTATTTTTTGCTCTTTTTATAAACTACTTTGGACAAGGTGCTTTTCTTCTTAGAAATCCAGAGATTAAAAATCTTCTCTTTGAGATGGTTTTAAATTTTTCTTCTTTTCTTTATGTCCCTTTTTTAATTTTGAGTTTATTAGCCACGATTATAGCTTCACAGGCAATGATAAGTGGAATGTTTTCAGTCTTTTATCAAGCAGTAACAACAAGAATAATGCCGATGCT
>JANXBR010000038.1 GCA_025060625.1 Thermodesulfovibrio sp. | reverse complement strand
GTGCTGGAATAAAAATGGTTGGACCAAACTGTCTTGGAGTAATGAATACAAAAAATAAGATGAATGCCTCTTTTGCTGCAGAACTTCCTCCAGAAGGAAGAGTTGCTTTCTTTTCTCAATCAGGAGCCTTAGGAGTTGCAATAATAGACTGGGCATTAGAGAATAACTTTGGTTTCTCAAAATTCGTAAGCTTTGGAAATAAAGCAGACTTAAATGAAACAGACTTTCTTGAATACTTTGCTAAAGATCCAGACACTGATGTAATTTTGGGATATATTGAAGATGTTGTAGATGGAAAAAGATTTATAGAGGTAGCCAAAGAGGTTACAAAGGTAAAACCTGTAATATTAATAAAGTCTGGTGCAACAGAGGCAGGTGCAAGAGCTGCCTCTTCTCATACAGGTGCCCTTGCAGGTTCTGATAGAGCCTTTACAGAAGCCTTTAGAAAAACAGGAATAATTAGAGCTTCTGGTATTCAAGAACTTTTTGATACAGCAGAGATGTTTCTCTCAAATAAAACTCCAAAAGGCAGAAAACTTCTAATTATTACAAATGCTGGAGGTCCTGGAATCATTGCAGCTGATACAGCGGACAGACTGGGTATAAAACTTGATCCAATGAGTAGAGCATCAATAGATGCCATAGCTGAGAAACTTCCTTCTACTGCATCACTCTATAATCCTGTTGATATAATTGGAGATGCTACATCGGAAAGATATAAAATTGTTCTTGATCAGGCTGTTAAAGATGATTCTGTTGAGGGAATTTGTATAATTCTTACTCCTCAGGCGGTAACAGATGTTGACAATATTGCTGATGTTGTAATCACCTCTTCAAATAATACAGATAAACCTGTTTTTGCTACTTTTATTGGAGGACAAAGAGTTAAAAATGCAGTTAATAAACTTAAAGGAGCAAGAATTCCCTGTTTTACCGATCCATCTGTGGCAATAACTGCTTATAGAAAGCTAACTGATTTTGTTCAAATAAGAAGTAAAGAAATATCTGAAGAAGTTCAGATAAAAATCCCTGAACAGAATATTGAAAGGGTTAGACAGATTATTCAAAGCTTACAATCACAGGGTATTTCAGAGATTGGTGGAGAAGAGGCAATGCAAATACTCTCTCTGTATGGTTTTTCTTTTCCAGAAAGAGCACTGGCACAAACACCAATGGAAGCAGTGGCAATTGCGGAAAGAATTGGCTATCCTGTGGTAATGAAGGTTTCGTCACCTCATATTCTGCATAAAACAGATGTGGGCGGAGTAAAACTAAATCTAAATAATGATAAAGCGGTATACAATGCCTTTGTTGAGATAACAACAAATGTCAAAAGAGTTATGCCAGATGCATACATAGAAGGTGTTATGATCTATGAAATGGTTTCAGGAGGTAAAGAGGTTATATTTGGCGTAAGTTATGACAGAACCTTTGGACATATGATTATGTTTGGTCTTGGAGGAATTTATGTGGAAGTTCTCAAAGATGTTTCTTTTAGAATAATTCCAGTAACAGAAGAGGAAGCCTTTGAAATGATAAATGAGATTAGAGGTAGTAAAATACTTGAAGGAGTAAGAGGTGAGAAACCTTACGATAAAAATGATATAGCTAATTCTATAAGAAAACTCTCTAAGCTGGTCATGGACTTTCCTATAATTAAAGAGATTGATATAAATCCCTATATGGTCTTCAATAATGGTGGTATAGGACTTGATGCAAGAATAATAATTTAGTAGTAAAACAGGGAGGACAAAATGATACCAATTTTTATAATATCAAACCGAGCTTTTACAGGAAAAAACTTTTTCGCCTTAGGACTATCTCTCACACTTAAAGAACGAGGTTTTAAAACAGGTTATATAAGACCTCTTGGAAAAATTCCTTTAAAAAAGGGTGAAGAAATATTTGATGAGGAATCTGTTTTTATAAAAGAACTCTTAGGGCTTGAAGAACCATTAAGTGTAATATCTCCCTTTGTCTTTACTTATGAAACACAGTATAAACTTCTTGAAGGCACTGATTTAAAAGTTAAAGAAAAAGTTATTAACTCCTTCTCTAAGCAAGTTAATAAAGATTTTGTAATAGTTGTTGGACCAAATAACATATTTGAAGGCTTCACACTTGGTATTGATGTTATAAGTTTGCTACATGAGACAAATGGCAAAGTTATTGCTATTCAACACTGGGATAGTGAACTTGCCATGGATGATATTTTCGGGATAAGAAATCTAAGTGGTGAAAAGTTTGTAGGTGCAGTTATAAACAAAGTTCCTCCTGAACAGTTTCATCATGTTAAGGAAAAGGTGGTTCCATTTATTGAAGGAAAAGGTATAAAGGTCCTGGGCGTTTTCAAAAAAGATAAATTTTTAGAAGCTGTTACAGTAAGAAGGCTTATGGAATCAGTAAACGGTGGACTTGTCTGTTGTGAGGACAAACTTGATGAGTTTGTTGAGAATCTCTCCATCGGAGCAATGGATCCTGAAACAGCTCTTTCTTACTTCTTAAGAATTCCAAACAAAGCGGTTATAACAGGCATTCACAGAACAGATATACAGATAGTGGCAATGGAAACTTCTACAAAATGTTTAATTCTCACTGGTGGAATGCATGTTAATGAAACTGTCACAGGAATTGCAAAAGCTAAAGGTATTCCCATTATTGTCACCGGTATGGATACATTCTCAGCTGTTGACCGAATGGAAAAACTTATGGGTAAAGCTGTTATAAGAGAAAAAGACAAAGCAATGAAGGCAAAGGAAGTTGTCAGCACAGCCTTTGATATAGAGGAATTTCTCAGAAGAACTAAATGAATGAAATTGAACAGACACTTCTTGAAAAGGCAAATATTCTTGTTGAGGCTCTTCCGTATATAAGAAAATTTTATGGAAAAACCTTTGTAATAAAGTATGGAGGCGCAGCCCAAAAAGAACCTTTTCTTAAAGATGCTTTCGCTCAGGATATCGTATTACTCAATTTCATAGGTATAAAGCCTATTGTTGTTCATGGAGGCGGACCCAAAATTTCCGAATTCATGAAAAAACTTGATAAGGAGCCCCAGTTCATTCACGGTCACAGAGTAACAGATAAAGAAACCATGGAGATTGTTGAGATGGTTCTTGGTGGAGTAATAAACAAGGAAATAGTTCAACTTATTAATTCTCATGGAGGAAAAGCTGTTGGACTTACAGGCAAGGATGGAAATCTTCTAAGGACAAAAAAGAAATATTTAAAAATCAATAATGAAGATACAGATATAGGATTTGTAGGTGAAATAGAAGAAGTCTGCATAGATGTACTTGAGAGTTTACAGGAAAAAGGCTTTATTCCTGTTGTGGCACCTATAGGATTTGATAAAAAAGGTCAGAGTTACAATATAAATGCTGATACAGTTGCCTCTTCAATAGCAGTAGCAGTAAAGGCTGAAAAACTCATAATTCTTACTGATGTTAGAGGAATAAGTGATGAAAACAATAATCATATTCCTACTCTTAAAAACGAAGAGGCTATAAAATTGATAGAGCAACAAATTATTAGCGGTGGAATGATTCCTAAGGTCTATGCCTGTCTCAATGCACTTAAAGGAGAAGTTAGAAAAACTCATATAATAGATGGAAGGATTCCTCACAGTCTTCTCCTAGAGATATTTACGCAGAAAGGTATAGGTACTGAGATAGTCTTCTAAATGAGCCAAATAAGACTTTGTATTAACCGATGTCAAATATCCTGCGGAAAGATTATAGAACTTTCAAAAGAAGAGAGAAAATATCTCTTTAATGTCTTAAGATTAAAGCAGGGAGATACTCTATCAATCTTTGATGGTAAAGGTAGAAGTTTTCATGCAAAAATAATAGATTTAAAAAACATTGAGGTTCTCAGAGAAGAAAAATTTTTTATTGAAGAACCATTCTCAATAATACTATGTCAGGCTCTTCTTAAAGGTGAAAAAATGGATTTGGTCATAGAGAAAGCAACCGAACTCGGTGTAAAAAAGATTATTCCCTTTGTAAGTAGTAGATGTATTGTTAAAAACACACGAAAAGTTGAAAGATGGATAAAAATTGCCAAAGAAGCTTCAGAACAATCACTTAGAATTATTGTTCCTGATATAGAGGAGGTAACTAATTTCCAAGATTTAATTAAAATCATAGATAATGGAGTTCTTTTCTGGGAAAAGTCTACAACTCCTTTGGTTCAGTCAATATCAGATCTAAACCATGACAAAAATATATATTTATTGGTTGGACCTGAAGGAGGCTTTACCCAAGAGGAAGTTACAATGACGGAAAAAAGAAACATAAAAATAGCCTCATTAGGTAAAAGAATCTTAAAAGCTGAAACAGCATCCATAGTCTCAGTTGCATTAGTAAGTTTCTTACTTCAAAGTAATCTCTCTTCTTTAAAATAAAATGTTTAAAATTCTCATGATTTAACTTAACCATACCATGTCTGTTGAGTTTCTCAATTTAATAAGCCACTTTTCTTGTTTCCCTTTACCTCCTTAATTCGTAATATCCTATTTACAGGTATCTCCATCTCATACTGCTTTATTACTTTTCGCCAAGAGGCTTAAGAAGTGACTTATTGCTTAAGGTTGCATCTGTTATTATTTGTACATTTCCATTTCTAAGTGAAAGTTGTGCAGATTTTCTTAAAAGATAACCAAGATATTGTATGTTTTTTCAATTCTTTGGAAACAATACCTTTTCAGATAGATTATTTTTGAGGAAAGGCGAAAACTTGCGATTTTTTGTTAAAGATTGATACTATAAAAAGATTTAAAAATTTCGGAGGTGAAATATGTATCTATTTAATTTAATAACAGATGCTTTTGCTATGGGACCTGCACCTCAGGGTGGTGGACAGGCAGATCCCCTAACAAGTCTTCTTGCCAGTCTTTTACCCTTAATTTTAATCATAGTTGTTTTCTATTTCTTACTTATCAGACCACAACAGAAAAGAGCAAAAGAACACAGAATGATGCTTGAAAACCTTAAAAGAGGCGATAAGGTGATAACAGTCGGTGGGCTTTATGGTGTTGTAGACAGTGTAAATCCAAATACAGTGGTTCTAAAGGTAGCTGAAAATGTAAAACTAAAGTTTTCAAAGCAGTCCATAGCTATGCTTAGACCACCAACAGATGAGGATTAATAAAATTTTTCTTAGGATAAATAGATTAAAATGACTTTTTTAAATAAGGTAAAAAAATGAGGAAGGGCATTTATATAAGAATTGCTCTCATAGTTGCTACTTTAATTCTTGCTTTTATATTTTTCCTTCCTAACACCCCTCTGTTCAGCTATATGCCTGATTGGTGGAAGAAAAATTTACCAAATAAAGGTATAGTTCTTGGACTTGACCTAAGAGGCGGCTCTCATCTTATTTTTGAGGTTGACCTTAAGAGAGCAAGAGAGATTACAGTTGAAAGAATTGGCATGCATCTTCAGAGTCTGCTTGAAAAGAAGGGCATTAAGCCTAATGTAAAAGTACAAGGAGAAAAAATATCTATCCAGCCAGCAACAGAAGATGCAAAAAAACTCATTAAAGAAAATTATCCTGATCTTTCCCTATCTGAGCAGGGTAATGCTCTTTTATGCCAACTTCCCGATAGTGCCTTTAAAAAAGTGGAGACCACTTCAGTTGAACAGGCAATAGAGGTTATTCGTAACAGAATTGATCAACTTGGAGTAGCTGAACCTGCCATTCATAAGCAGGGAGAAAACGAGATTGTAGTTCAGTTGCCCGGAGTAAAAGACCCTAAGAAAGCTCTTGAAATTATAGGAAAAACTGCTCAACTTGAATTTAAACTTCTTGATGAGGAAACACTGCTTTGGAAGGAACTGCCCTCTTTAATCAAACCATCAGAGGAAGAGGCATTTTTAGCTCAGTGGAAGGCAAGGCTTCCAGAGGGAGATGAGATAATTTTTCAGAAAATTGTAAACAAAGAAACAGGTGAAGTTTATAAAAGACCATATATTGTAAAAAAGGATGTGTTACTTACAGGTGACCTTCTTGCAGAAGCCCATGTAAGCATTGACCAAAGATTTAATGAACCCTACGTATCATTGAGATTCAATGATGCAGGTGCAAAAATTTTTGAAGAAATAACGGCTAAATATGTAAAAAGAAGGCTTGCAATAATTCTTGATGGAAATCTCTATTCAGCCCCTGTAATTCAGGAAAAAATTGAAGGAGGAAATGCTCAGATTTCAGGTAATTTTACTCTTGAAGAGGCAAAGGATTTAGCAATTGTTCTTAGAGCAGGTGCTCTTCCAGCGCCTGTAAAATTAATTCAAAATGTAACAGTTGGTCCTACTCTTGGTAAGGATTCTATAGAAGCAGGCAAAATGGCTGTTCTTATAGCAAGCGTTCTTGTCATTGTCTTTATGATTGTTTATTATCGTTTAAGCGGTGTTATTGCTGATTTTGCCTTGATTTTAAATATTTTATTACTTATCGGTGCCTTGGCTGCTTTGAATGCGACCCTTACTCTTCCTGGTATTGCAGGTATAGCTCTTGCCATAGGAATGGCTGTTGATTCTAATGTATTAATGTTTGAAAGAATTAGAGAAGAACTAAGGCTTGGTAAGACACCAAAGGCAGCCATTGAATCAGGTTATAAAAAAGCCTTCTGGACCATATTTGACTCACACGTTACAACACTTATTACTGCAGCAGTGCTTTTTCATTTTGGTTCTGGACCTATTAAGGGTTTTGCTGTAACTCTTTCATTAGGGGTTGCCATAAATCTTTTCACAGCCTTGATAGGAACGAAGACAGTTTTTGATTTTATATATATTGGGAAGGAGCGCAAGAGCCTTAGCATATGATACAGATACTTGGTAAGACAAATATTGATTTTCTCGGGAAAAAATATTTTGCCCTTGGCTTTTCATGTTTAATGATACTTCTTGGAGTATTTGCAATTTTTCAGATTAATTTTGGAAAGGCAAATTTAGGTGTTGATTTTGCAGGAGGATTGAGTCTGCAGATAAGATTTTCTCAGCCTGTAACCCTTGCAGAAGTAAGAGCAGTTTTAGATAAAACAGGAATTAAAGATGCAGACATACAGGAACTACCAACGGAAAAGAAAATTCTAATAAAGTTAAAGAAACAACAGGAAGGTGCGCAGGATATAATTGAAAAAAGTTTAAAAGAAAATCTCTCTACCAAAGAGCCAATAATTGAGTCAATCACTGAAATAGGACCTAAGATAGGTGAGAGAACAAAAAGAGATGCACTTCTTGCAATTTTAGCTGCCACGGTAGGTATTTTAATATACATTGCCATTCGTTTTAAATTCCATTTTTCAATCGGAGCAACTGTGGCAACCTTTCATGATGTAATGGCTGTTCTTGGAATTTTCTATATCCTTGACAAAGAGATTAATCTTATCTTTATAAGTGCTCTTCTTACAATTGCAGGATACTCTCTCACTGATACGGTTGTAGTATTTGACAGAATCCGTGAAAATCTTGGGAAAGTAGCAAAGGGTTCTATAACTCTTGAGGCATTAATGAACAGAAGCATAAATGAAGTTTTATCAAGAACTATAGTAACATCACTTACAACTCTTATGGCAGCAGTAGCATTATTTTTCTTTGGAGGAGAAGTTTTACACGATTTTGCTCTTGCCATGATACTTGGAATTATAGTGGGAACATACTCTTCCATTTTTGTGGCAAGTCCTGTTGTGCTTCTTCTTGGTAAAAACTCACTAATAAAGAGATAAGATGCAGTATTCTGAATGGGTTGTTACTAAGACAAATCAAGAATATCTTCAGTATATATCAAAGTCTCTTAATATAACTCTTCCTACTGCGCAGATTTTAATATCAAGAGGACTTAAGGATATTAATGAGATATATTCATTTCTTGATCCCCAGATTGATAGTATTGATCCTTTTGAAATTTCAGGAGTTTATGAAGCTGTAAAGATAATAAATGATGCTATAAAGTCTGGAACTAAGTTTTTCATTAACGGCGATTATGATGCCGATGGTTTAACATCAACAGCTATACTATATGATATCCTAAACAAAATGGGAGCAAAGGTTTTTTATCATATTCCACATAGAATAAAACAAGGTTATGGACTAACAATTCACAGTGTTGATGAGGCAAAAAAGCTCGGAGCAGGAATTATAATTACAGTAGACTGTGGAATAAGAGATTTTGAAGCAGTAAAATATGCTAAAAAAGAAGGTATAGGAGTTATTATTACGGATCATCACGAACCTTTGAGATTAAATGAAAAAGTAGTTGTTCCAGATGCTCTTTCTGTGATAAATCCAAAGATTGACAATAAGCCATACTATAACTATCTTGCAGGTGTAGGAGTTGCCTTCATGCTTGCAATGGCTTTAAACCGTGAGGAGGCACTTCAGTATCTGGATCTTGTAACTTTGGGAACTTATGCTGATATGGTTCCACTCACTAATGCCAATAGAACACTTATTAAACACGGATGGGGCTTGGTTGAGTCTTCTGCAAGAAGCTCAATAAAAGTTCTTAAGAGTATCGCTGGAGTAACCTCAAACTATCTTAAAGGTTTTCATCTAAGTTTTTGTCTTATTCCGAGAATCAATGCTCCTGGTAGAATAGACCATGCAGGAGATGTGGTCAGATTTTTAATTTCAGAAGACGAATCTGAGCTTGATGCTCTAAGCAAATGGCTAAATCAAATTAATAGTCTAAGACATAAAACAGAAGAAAGGATAATGTCAGAGATAGAAGAAAAACTCTCAAGAGAGTTTAATGATGAACCTGTGATAGTTTTGTGGGGAGATTGGCATCCCGGAGTGGTTGGCACAGTTGCAAGCAAACTCATTGATAAATTTAATAGACCCGCTTTTGTTTTTTCTCTTCAAGGAGAAAAGGCAAAAGGTTCTGCAAGAAGTCCAGCAGGAATAGATTTACAGGAATTTTTAAATGCTTCTAAGGACTTATTAATAAGATTTGGAGGACATAAACAAGCAGCTGGAATGACCCTTTTAAGAGATAATCTTTATGCTTTAAAAGAAAGGCTATGCTTAATTGCTCAAGAGATTATAAGGGATTATAGGAATATTCTCTTTCTTGATGCTGCTGTAAGTCTTAATGAGATTACAGAAAAAGTGGCAGAAGAAATAAATCTTTTTGAGCCCTTTGGTGAGGGAAATAGAGAGCCGCTTTTTGGAGCAAAGGAACTTACTGTGATAAATTTAAGAAAGGTAGGCAATAACCATATTAAAATGTTTTTAAGACAAAATGGAAACACTGTTTCGGCAATAGGATTTGACATGGCAGATTCACAGATCTTAGAAGGTTCACTAATTGATGTGGCATTTACTCCAACAATAAATGAATGGGAAGGTATAAAAAACCTTCAACTACAACTTAAAGCATTAAGAAGGGCACAGAGATGAGGTTTACAGTTGTTGATTTACTTATAAAGAAAAGAGAAAAACAAAAAATTACGATGCTTACTGCCTATGACTATCCCTTTGCTCACATTGTTGACGAAGCTGGAATAGATATGATTTTAGTTGGAGACTCTCTATCCATGGTTATTCAGGGTAATGATACAACTTTGCCTGTAACCTTAGAGGAGATGATTTATCATACAAAGATTGTTGTTAAGGCAACTAAAAGAGCAATGGTTGTAGCTGATATGCCTTTTATGTCCTATCAGGTAAGTATTGAAGAGGCTGTAAGGAATGCAGGCAGATTAATCAAAGAAGCAGGTGCTCATGCTGTCAAGCTTGAAGGAGGAAGGGAGATACTATCTCATGTAAAAGCAATAACTGAAGCGGAGATTCCCGTTATAGGTCATCTTGGACTTACACCTCAGGCAGTTTTAAGAATGGGTGGATACAGGCTTCAGGGTAAGACAGAGGAGCAGGCAAAGAGGATAATGGAAGATGCTTTAAGATTACAGGATAAAGGTGCTGTAGCAATTGTTCTTGAAGTAATTCCTTCAGACCTTGCAAGAGAAATAACAGAGAGCCTTGAGATTCCCACAATAGGAATTGGTGCAGGTGTGCACTGCGATGGACAGGTTCTTGTAATTCATGACATGCTTGGACTTTTTGAAAAGTTTACTCCTAAGTTTGTAAAGAGATATGCCAATCTGAGAGAAGAAGTTCTTAAGGCAATAAAACAATACAAAGAAGAAGTTGAAGGAGGAAAATTTCCTGATATAGAGCATTCTTTTTAGAATAAAAATTATCAATGGATATACAGGAGGATGAAGTGCTACTACCAGAAAAACAATTTGAGATAATTAAAAGAGGCACCGTTGAGATAATTCTTGAAGAGGACCTTAAAAAGAAGCTTGAAAAGTCCTATAAAGAAGGAAAGCCTTTAAAAATAAAAGTTGGTTTTGACCCTACTGCTCCTGATATTCATCTTGGGCATACTGTTTTACTTGAAAAAATGAGACAGTTTCAAGAGCTCGGGCATGAAGTGATTTTTCTTATAGGTGACTTTACTGGGATGATCGGAGATCCATCAGGAAAAACAGAGACGAGAAAACCTCTTACAAGAGAAGAAGTTTTAAAAAATGCCGAGACTTACAAAGAGCAAGTTTTTAAGATACTTAGTCCTGAAAAGACAGTTATACGGTTTAATAGTGAATGGTTTGGTTCTATGTCAGCTCTTGATATGTGCAAGCTTTCTGGTATGGAGACTGTGGCAAGAATGCTTGAAAGAGAAGATTTTAAAAAGAGGTTTACCGAAGGAAGACCGATTACAATACTTGAATTTCTTTATCCACTTCTTCAAGCCTATGACTCTGTTTATTTAGAGGCTGATATAGAACTTGGTGGAACAGACCAAAAGTTTAATCTTCTCATGGGAAGACAGTTGATGAAAATCTATGGAATGGAAGAGCAGGTAATTATAACTATGCCTCTTCTTGAAGGACTTGACGGTGTGCAGAAGATGTCAAAAAGTCTTGGTAACTACATAGGGATAAATGAATCACCTGATAACATGTTCGGAAAAGTAATGTCAATAAATGATGAGTTGATGCTTAAGTACTACGAACTTCTTAGCCATATATCCATTGATGAACTTAATGAGCTTAAAGCTGCTATAAAGGAAGGTAGGATAAATCCAAGAGATGCAAAAGAATCATTAGCATTTGAGATTGTAAGCAGATATCATGGCATTGAGCAAGCAGACAGAGCAAGAGAAAACTTTATCAAACTTTTCAGAAAGAAAGAGATTCCTGACCATATTCAAACTTTAGAGATAAGAGACGAAGGACAGGGTGTCTGGCTACCAAGGATTCTTAAAGAACAGGGAATAACAACGAGCACATCAGAAGCAGTAAGACTTATCAAACAGGGTGGTATAAAGATTAACGATGAGCAGGTTATCAATCCAGAAATCAATCTTAAACCAGGAGAGTATATTGTAAAGATTGGAAAAAGAAGATTCATTAAAATAAAAATTGTTTAGGTTAAAGCTTCTATTATAGAGTCGCATATTTTCATTAGATATCAAACTAAGGTTCCTTGAAGTTCAAAAATATAGATCTAAAATCTTTGTAAAAACTGAGCAAAATAAATTATTATTAACTCATGAAGCCAAAGCTAAAAAGAGTTTTTCAATGTCAAAGTTGTGGATATATTTCTCCTAAATGGATAGGTAAATGCCCTGACTGTGGAGCATGGAATAGCTTTATTGAAGA
>JANXBR010000037.1 GCA_025060625.1 Thermodesulfovibrio sp. | reverse complement strand
TAGGAAGCATGCCCCATACAGCATCAATAATAACTTCTTCAGGTTTTTTTTCCAGTCTTTCCTTTAGTGTTTGTGCTCTTAGATTGCCTATATAACCAGTATGATAATAATAAATCTTATCAGTAAGTTTTTTTCCTGTTACCTTAATCTTCTCTGCATTAATAACAACTACAAAGTCTCCATTGTCTACATTTGGCGTGTATGTTGGTTTGTGCTTTCCCATAAGCACTTTAGCAATTCTTGAAGCAAATCTTCCAAGAGTCTGTCCTGTTGCATCAACAATAAACCACCGTCTGTTTGTTTCTTCCTTTTTTGTAAAAACTGTATTCATTTTACCCCTCTCTTAAGAGATTTTATTAACCCAGACCTAAAATTATAGATTAACTAAAGAACAATTCATTTGTCAAATTAAGCCATTTGAGGGTAATGTAAAATTTTTTATGTGTAAAATTGAAATATCAAGGAAAAAGGGCGTATCCTCCATTGAGTTAAATGATTTTGAGTGAAGATATAAAAATTGAGAAATACATCCATTCCTGGGAAAGCTTTAACTAATTTAACGGTAACCAAATATTTGCAATTACTTAGAAATACTTAGAAAAGAAAGAGATGAGTAAAGCTTTATCCTAAGAGGTGTTTATTGACTGCTTTTTATAAGTCACCTATAAATGAATTTACGAAAAATGTTAACATTACCACTCTTTTTCAAATCTGTTTCTTAAAAAATCTATGATAAAATAATTTTAATAATGAACTTTAATGTCAATCAAAAATCCAGTATTCATTATGCATTATTAAAAGAAGTTGAAAAAATAACTTCTCTTATCAATTCTAACTACGAAATTTATAACCTCTCTATAACCTCTTTTTCATTGTTTCTTTGTTTCAATAAATACAACTTTATAGTATTTGAAGAAAATGAAGAACAGGCAAGTAAACTATATACAACATTTAAAACTCTCTCTGAATTCTTTAATATTAATGATGAAGTAGTTCTTTTACCATCTAATGGCACTGAAAGATTAATTGCCATATTTAAAATTTTGAATGGAGAAAATAAAAAAATAATAACAACCATTGATTCTACTAAAATTCCCTCTTATATTGAAACTATTAATTTAAAAAAGGGAAACAACATTGAAAGAGAAATTTTAAATATAAATCTTATTAATTCAGGATACAGGAAGGTTGAATTAGTTACACAGGAGGGAGAATTTTCCCAACATGGATGGGTATTTGATATATGGCCAATAGGAGAGGAATATCCTATAAGAGTTGAGTTTTTTGGAGACGAGATAGAGGAAATAAAGCTATTTTATCCAGATACGCAACGCTCATTTAGAGATATAGATCAGATATGGATAATACAGGCAAAAGAGAGAGAGATTGATAATAAAGACTTACTTGAATTGTTTGAGTTTGATACAGTTTTTACTGTTGATAAAAATTTTACTGATAAAAAGTCAAAAACAATAAAAATATCACATTTACCCGTGAAGTTTTCTAACCAATCAATTGATGCAGATGATAAAAAATTTTACGGATTGGGAATTTTACCAAATGAGAGAGGTTCCTTCTTTGAACTCATTAAGAATCTGAAAAAACTGGGAATTCCTATAATCTTTTCACTTAGTTCCCGAGGAAAGGCTGAAACAATAAAGGAAATTCTTTTTAATCATGATATTATAGCACCGATTATTAACAAAAAAGAGATTGGAACATACTCAGGAAAATATGCGATAACGATATCAGATCTGCAGGAAGGATTTTATAGAGAAAATTTAATGATAATTACAGACTTTGAATTATTTGGCGAGAAACCCATTAAAAAGAAAAAACTTTCAATTGAGAAATTACCCACTGATGGGCTTGAAATAAATGAAGGCGATTATATAGTT
Source organism: Thermodesulfovibrio sp. (assembly GCA_025060625.1). GTDB lineage: Bacteria > Nitrospirota > Thermodesulfovibrionia > Thermodesulfovibrionales > Thermodesulfovibrionaceae > Thermodesulfovibrio. The sequence goes on along the minus strand of JANXBR010000037.1, from coordinate 9,918 downwards.
CATAAAGACCACGGAATAGGAATTTTTCGGGGGATAAAAAGACAGAAATATGAAGGAACTGAAGAAGATGTTCTTGTTTTGGAGTATAAAGATGGAGATATTATTTATGTGCCCACATGGAATATCGGTAAAATTTACAGATATTCTGCACGAGAAGGTTTTATTCCATCACTTGACAAACTGGGAACTAATAAATGGCAAAAAGCAAAGGAAAGAGAAAGGAAAAGGATACATGATATAGCTGACAAACTTATAAAGCTTTACGCTCAAAGAAAAACTCACCGAGGATTTGTTTACTCAGAGGATACTGAAGTACATAAAAACTTTGATGAATTTTTCCCATATGAAGAAACTGAAGATCAGAGGAAAGCTATTGATGCAATACTAAAAAAAATGAGGGAACCCTTTCCTCTTGAAGTACTTCTCTGTGGAGATGCTGGATATGGGAAAACAGAAGTTGCTATGAGAGCTGCATTCCGAGCAGTTTATGATGGAAAACAAGTTGCAGTATTAGTTCCCACAACGCTTTTATGTGAACAACATTACAGGACATTCAAAAAAAGATTTGAAGCTTTTCCAGTAAAGATTGAATATCTAAGCAGATTTCGGTCAAAAAAGGAGATTAAAAAAGTTATTGAAGACACAAAACTGGGAAAAGTTGATATTCTTATTGGTACTCATATAATTATTCTGAAAGAAGTAGAGTTTTTTGACCTCGGGCTTTTGATTATTGATGAGGAACAGAAGTTTGGGGTAATACATAAAGAAAAAATAAAAGAAAAATACCCAAAAGTTGATCTCCTTACAATAACTGCTACTCCTATACCAAGAACTCTACAGATAGGATTAAGTGGACTATGGGATATATTTGTAATTCAAACTCCACCCAAGGAAAGACTTGCTGTTAAGACATTTGTCATTCAGGAAAATGAAACAATAATTAAAGAGGCGATTGAAAGAGAAATTGAAAGAGGAGGACAGGTCTACTATCTTCATAATAGAATACATGATATAGAGTTTATAAAATCAAAAATACAACAACTTGTCCCCTCAGCAAAAATTGGAGTTGCTCATGGTAAAATGAAAGAAAAAATACTTGACAAAATAATGCTTGATTTCATAAATGGCAGGAAGGATATTCTACTCTGCACATCTATAATTTCTTCAGGGCTTGATATTCCAAATGTAAACACGATTATTATTGATCAAGCTCATACTTTTGGGCTAAGCGACCTATATCAAATAAGAGGTAGAGTTGGAAGGTCCAATAGACAGGCAAATGCTTATTTAGTAATTCCTCAAGAAGAAATACTAACCGAGGATGCGAAAAAGAGACTTAAAGCAATTCAAGATATGAGTTATTTAGGAGCAGGTTTTCATATTGCTTTAAAGGATCTTGAAATTAGAGGGGCAGGAGAACTTCTTGGCATTAAACAATCAGGAGTAAACAGATTGGGTTTTGATCTTTACATAGAAATGTTAAATGAAACAGTAAAAGAATTAAAAGGAGAGATTTTGTCAAAATTGAAACTCCCAGAAATAAAATTGTCCATACCAGCATTTATTCCTGAAGAATACATAAAAGAGACTTCTATGAGGATAAGAATTTACAGAAAATTGAATCAAATTTCAGAAGAAAGCGAGATAGAAAAACTTTATGATGAAATCTCCGATAGATTTGGAATTCCTCCAAAGGAGGTTGAAAATCTATTTAAAATTGCTTATATAAGAATACTTCTCTCAAAGATTCAGATCTCTGAAGTTAAACAGAAAAAGAATTCCTTTATATTTACTATGGAGAAAAATCTGAATCAAGATTTTGTAAACAGACTGTTAAATATGCTAACTAATTTGGAAAAGAAAGATTTGGTGAAAAATCTAAAATTTTATAAGGATGGATTTGAGATTAACATTGGAAGATTTGATGGATTGATTCCATTTCTTAAAAAACTTATTGCAAAGTTGGAAGAAAAAAAATGATATACTATAAAACTATGAAGACCAAATTCCCATTTCTTTTATGTTTTTTTTTAATATTGGCATGTACATCTGATGAAAGGATTAGACAGACCAATGAATCAGATTTTCATAAAGAAATAGGGTTTGCCTATTACATTGAAAAAAATTATCAACTTGCCTATTCTGAATTCCATAAAGCCCTACAGATCGACCCTAACAACAAAGATGCCCTTCACGGTTTAGCACTGGTGCATATGGAATTTCAGGAGTATGAAATGGCGAGGGATTTGTTTCTCAGAACTTTATCAATTGACTCCAATTATGCTGATGCATGGTTTAATCTCGGACTTTGCTATCAAAAATTAAATATGCATAATGAAGCAATAAATGCATTTAATAAGGCTTTAAGTAACCCTATTTTTATAACTCAGGATAAAGCTTATTTTGGACAAGGATTATCTTATTACAAACTCGGCAAATATGAAGAAGCTAAAAACTCTTTTGATAAAGCGATAAAAAGAAATATACTTCTGATTCAGGCTCATTTATACATGGCTTTAACAAATCAAAAGTTAGGGCTTTATTCTGAAGCATCAAAAACTTTAAAACATGGTATCAAGCTTGATCAAACATATAAGGGAGATTTAGATAAATTTAAAAAAGATTTAATAGAAGCTTTAAAGTCTGGACAGGGAAACCTACCAAAAGAGGATATTTTAGACCTTCTTGAAATTTTAAAATATTGAAATGGCTAAAGGTAAAATAGTAAAAGCTGCTGGCGCTATTTCTCTTGCAACGACATTTAGCAGAATCTTAGGGTACATAAAGGATATGATTCTCGCTAAATATTTCGGTGCTACAGCACTTAGTGATGTATTTTTTGTTGCTTTCAGGATTCCTAATTTACTTAGAGAACTATTTGCTGAAGGCTCCATGTCCTCGGCAGTTATTCCTGTTCTTAAAGAATCTCAAGTAAAACATGGACATGAAGAGACAAAAAAAATTGTAAAAAGTCTCTTCACATTTATACTAATAATAGTAGGAATAGTGACTATTTTAGGGATTATATTTAGTCCTATAATTGTTAAACTAATAGCTCCTGGATTTATAGAAAATCCTGAAAAATTCGAACTGACAGTGCTTCTTACAAGAATAATGTTTCCCTTCTTACTTTTTATCAGTTTTGCTGCACTTACAATGGGAACGCTTAATACAAATAATATATTCTTCGTTCCAGCTCTTGCTCCTTGTTTTTTAAATATAGCAATAATTATTCTTGTTGCAGGATTTAGCAGTTTTTTCTTAAATCCTATTGTATCAGTGGCAGTTGGAGTTACCTTAGGTGGATTACTTCAATGGCTTGTACAGACACCGCAATTTTATAAGAATGGCTTTCAGTTTGGATTCACTGGCTTTCACCCCGCACTCAAAAAAATAATTCTTCTTGTAATTCCTACTACTCTTGCAATGGCAGTCAATCAAATTAATATCTTTGTAAGCACCATAATTGCAAGCTTTCTACCAGAGGGAAGCGTTACCTATTTATATTATTCAATGAGACTTATTCAACTTCCTATAGGAATATTTGGAGTTGCTGTAGGGATGGCGGTGCTTCCAACTCTATCTCAACATGTTGCTGAAGGGAATAAAAATCAACTGGCTAAGGATTTAACATTTTCTCTCAAATTCCTTTTTTTTCTTACTATACCCTCAACAATTGGTCTAATTATACTAAAAGAACCTATTGTGAATACACTGTTTCAAAGAGGTGCATTTGATATCACCGCTACCTTTAATACTGCTCAAGCTTTACTTTTTTATAGTATAGGAATATTGGGAACAGTAGGCTCAAGAACAATAACTGCTACTTTTTATTCTTTTCAGGACACCAAAACTCCAGTAGTATGCGCAACAGTTGGAATGTTAACTAATGTTTTATTTTCTCTTCTGCTTATGCATACAATGAAACATAATGGATTAGCCCTTGCCTATTCTTTAGCAGCTACCGTTCAATTTTTAATGTTATCAATTTTTATAAAACATAAAATTAATGAAATTTCATTTATCAATATTATTCCCTCTTTTGTTAAAAGCACCATTGCTGCGTTAGTGAGTGTGGGAATAGCAAGATTAATATGCAATATTAAACCATCATTGTGGTTACATAGCGAGCAGATGTTTTTAAAATTCATATGGCTTGTAACTGCCATAGGCATAGCTGTATCAATTTATTTTTTACTTTGCTATTTGATGAAACATGAAGAACTAAGTTATATTTTAAAAAAGATTAGGAGGCATAAATGAAAATAAAAAAATTTGAAGTAGGCCCTTTATTAGTAAACTGTTATTTGGTATATGATGAAAAAATAAAGGATGCCTTTGTTGTAGACCCTGGTGATGAACCAGATTTAGTGCTTGATTTCATAAAAGAAGAAGGCTTAAATGTAAAGTATATAATCTGCACTCATGGACACTTTGATCACATTGGAGCAGTAAGAGAATTAAAAGATGAAACAGGAGCACAGATAATTCTTCATCGAGGAGATCTCGAAATTTATAAGCATTCTCCTGAAGTGGCAAGAGAGTTCTTTGGTATTGAAATTGAATCCCAACCTGAACCAGACATATTAATTGATAATGAAGAAACAATAAAAATTTTTCAAAAGGAACTTAAATTTCTTTATACTCCAGGACATTCTCCTGGTAGTATTTCTGTTTATCTCGATGGATACCTATTTACAGGAGATACACTTTTTGCAGGTTCTGTTGGCAGAACGGATTTAATAGGCGGTAATATGCAACAATTACTAAATTCATTAAAAAAATTAGGATCCTTTCCACCTGATACCTTAGTCCTTCCAGGACATGGACCCAAAACAAAAATAGAATTTGAGAAAAAAACTAATCCGTTCTATCATGAGATTATTTAAAACGTTAGGATTATTTCTTTTTATATTTTGTTTAGCTTGTAGTAATTCATCTGAAGAAAAAAAATCTCCACTTCAAATAAACGAAATTAGAGGAGAAACTGTAGTAATTGGAGTTTTACCTGAAGAATCTCCTAGAATAATATATGAAAAATTGTATCCTTTAAAAAATTTTATCTCCCATACACTTCAAAAACCTGTAAGTATAGAGATAGCTAAAGATTTTAAGGACTTAGAAAAGAAAATAAAAGAAGACAAAATTCACCTTCTTATTGTAGACCCAGCTACATACTGTGAACTTAAGTGGGATATGAAAAACAAAGTATTTCCCTTAATTAAGCCAGAAGGGGGAATTGCTGAAACGAGAAGTGTTTTTGTAACAAAGGAGGACAAAAAAATTGAAAAAATATTCGATTCTCTCGGGAAAAAACTTGCTCTTGGTGAAGAAAAGTCCTCATTTAGTTATCTCATTCCGCTTTCAATGCTTAGAGATGTTGATATATCCATAAAAGATTTTAAATCTGTTGATATGCTAAAACAGGAGCAAAGAATTGCCCTGTCAATACTAATTGGGGATCATGATATAGGTGCAATGAGTGAGATAACAGCGAATAAATATATTAAAGATGGACTTAAAATAATAAGATATTCAGAAAGGACTCCGCGATATTTAATTGCCTATCTTAATACTCTAAAATATGAAGATGTAGAAAAAATAAAGGATGCCATTGTCTATAAAGCAGATAAAGAGATTCGCAAATCAATGGGAGTTGAAAAGTTCGTACCTGCTGAGGATAGAGATTTTGATTACATAAGAGTCTTGATTAAAAATCTTAAAGGTATTGATTATATTGAATATGGTCCTAAAACAGTAAAGGTAGCCATTCTTCCATTATATAGTCCTCTTACTATATACAAAAGATATGACCCGCTAATGCGATATCTCTCTGAAAAGACAGGTTATGAATTCAAGTTAGTAATACCTAAAAATTTTGAAGAATTCATACAGATAGTAAGCGAAGGAAAGGTTAATTTTTCCTATCAAAATCCATATGTCTTCTCTATAATTTCTAAAAAATATCCCATAAAACCCTTAGCTATAACTGTTGGTGAGGACTGCACAAAGGATGAAGGAATATGCGGTGGAGAGAAATTTAGAGGAGTCATAATAACAAGAAAAGAAAGTAATATCAATAAAGTAGAAGACCTAAAAGGGAAAAAAATAATGATTGTTTCTCCAACTTCTGCTGGAGGATATTTATCTCAAAAACTATATCTTGAGAAAAAAGGTTTTATTTTAAATAGAGATTTTAAATTGATTGACGCTAAACGACAGGAAAAAGTGATCATAGGAGTCTACCGAGGCGAGGCTGACGCGGGATTTGTTAGAGAGGCTGCACTTAGTGTATGGGCTAATGAAGTAGATATATCTAAAATAAAAATTCTTGATTATGGCGAATATCTTCCAAATTGGACTTTTGCAGCAGTTAATAATAACCCCGAATTGATAAAAACTGTGAAAAAACTAATTACTGAACTAAAAGATCAAGAAATACTTAACAAAGCTAAAATAAAAGCCTTTAAAGAGGCAACAGATGAAGATCTGGCAATACTTAAAAAACTCGGTTCTTAAAAACTCAATAATAACTATTCAAAGATTGAGTATTGGCTGGAAGATATTTTTCTCCTTTCTCATACTATTTCTTATAATAATGCTCTCGATTAATATTCTAATTCTTAACTATCAAAAAAAATCCTTAAGAGATCAAGTAGATACAAATGTCTCATTGATTCTTGAAAATTTATCTAAAGAAGTTATAGATAACATTATTTTTTTTGATCCATTAGCAATAGATGAAAAAATTTCCTTAGCTATGAACAATCCTGGAATGGAATATATTATGCTTACAGATAAAAATGGTAGAATAGTTGGACATAGCGATAAAAGCCAACTTGGTGCATATATTAACTTAGATTTTATTAAATGGCAAAAAAAAGACCAAGATGGAATTATCCATATAAATTTACCAGTAGTCTCTGGTGATAGTTTCTTCGGTATTTTAAGGGCTGGTATCTCTGAAGATAAAATAAATGTCTATATTGAACAGACAACTAAAAATTTGAAAAATTATATTTATGTTTTAAGTTCTATATTTTTTCTCTTAACTGTCGTTATGGCATTTATGCTTTCAAAAACACTTATAAAACCCTTGCAAAGGCTTAAGAATAAAATGTCAAGCATACAAGCAGACAGACTTGAAATCTGTGAAAATCCATCAACGGTATTATGTAAAGATATCTTTAACTGTGAAAAAACTGATTGTCCTGCCTATGGAAAAGAAAGATGTTGGCTTATAACCGAAGCAAAGGAAAATTGCAAAAAATCTTACTATATTGATTGTAAAAACTGTTATGTCTATAAAATTTCCTGTGGTGATGAAATTGGATATTTAATAGAAACTTTTAATGAAATGATATTAAAACTTAAGCGTTCACTGGAAGAGCTTGACAAAGCAACAAAAGAAAAGCTAAAACTTGAAAAATCATCTGCAATGGCAGAAATGGCAATGACAGTTGCTCACGAGATAAAAAATCCACTTAATGCCATAAAAGCATCTACTTCTTATTTAAAATCAAATTTTCAAGGAGAAGTTTTAAGGGAATTTCTCTCAATTATAGATAAAGAAACTGAAAGATTAAACGAACTAATAACAAGTTTTTTATCCTATGCAAGACCAGTGCCTCTCAAATTTGAAAAAGGTAATATAAATAATGTTTTGAAAGATGTGATCAAACTTGTAGAGAAGGAAATTCAGGAAGAAAAAAAGATTCTTCATATTGATTTTGACAATTCTATCCCTGAATTTTATTTTGATCACCATCAACTAAAACAAGCTGCACTTAATCTCTTAGTAAATGCTGCAGATGCTACAAAAGAGGGTGATAAAATTATAATAAAAACTGAAAAATATGATGGAAAAGTAAAAATAATAATCAAAGATTCAGGGAGTGGAATTCCCATGGAAATTATGGGTAAAATATTTGAACCCTTTTTTACCACAAAAACTACAGGTTCAGGACTCGGGCTTGCCTGTGTTGAAAGAATTATAAGAGACCATGAAGGTAAAATAAATGTAAGAAGTAAAATCAATGAAGGAACAGAGTTTGAAATAGAATTACCTATTAAAGGTGAGTAAAAATGCCAAAAATTCTCTTTATAGATGATGAAATAAGTTCGCTAAAAGCCATTTCTGCTATTCTTAGAAAAGAGGGATATGATGTTTACACAGCACCTACAGCTGAAGAGGGGATAGAAATTCTTAAAAACTCAGAAATTGATTGCATTCTTCTTGATTATCGTTTACCAGGCATGGACGGAATAGAACTATTAAAATGGATAAAATAAACGAAATGTTAATCCCTACCATTATGCTTACAGCCTATGGTACCATTGAAAAAGCCGTAGAAGCAATGAAATTAGGTGCTTATCATTATCTAATAAAACCCGTAGATACCGAACTTCTTATCAATGTGATAAAAGAAGCCATAGAAAAGTCAAAGGGAAATCAAAAATTAGAAAAAATAGAATCACCTTTCCCAGAAATAATCGGTAAAAGTAAGCCAATGCAAGAGGTTTTCTATATAATGGAAATGGTGGCACAAACCAATGCTAATGTTCTTATTACAGGAGAATCAGGAACTGGTAAAGAACTTGTTGCAAGGGCTATTCATAGAAAGTCTTTAAGAAATTCAAAACCTTTTATAATAGTTGACTGCACAACTATTCCAGAAAATCTTCTTGAAAGCGAACTTTTTGGGCATGAAAAAGGAGCCTTTACTGGTGCTACCGATAGAAAAATAGGACTTATTGAAATTGCCAATGAGGGCACTGTTTTTCTTGATGAAATAGGAGAATTACCTATGTTTCTTCAGAAAAAACTACTTAGATTTCTTCAAGAGAAAGAAATTCAAAGAATTGGAAGTACGCATAGAATTAAAGTAGATGTAAGAGTAATTTCAGCAACCAATAGAAATCTTGAAAAAGCTATACAAGAAGGCTTATTCAGAGAAGACCTTTATTGGAGGCTTAATGTAGTAAGAATAAATCTTCCACCACTAAGGGAGAGAAAAGAAGATATTCCGCTCTTAGTAAATTACTTTTTAAACAAATTTTCAAAGGAGAATAATAAACCGGTTCCTCATATTGAACCAGAAGTCATGGAGATTCTTATAAATAACGACTGGCCAGGAAACATAAGAGAGCTTGCAAATGTAATTGAAAGGGCTGTGATTTTGTCCCCATCTGGAGTGATTTCTATAAAATATCTTCCAAAAAGAATACAAGAAAAAACAGGAACGATTGAAAAAAAGGAAAATACCCTTAATCTTATCGAAGTGGAAAAATCATTAATTTTAAAAGCATTAAGTTCTACGGGTTGGAATCAAACAAAAGCTGCTGAGATATTGGGGATTTCAAGAAAACAACTTCGCACAAAAATGAAAAATTACGGATTATTACCGCAAACAGAGGATGATTAAAAATTATCAATCTTGTGTTTTATTAATACAATTATCGCAAATACCTTCTAATAATACTCTTACTTTTTTAATGATAAATTTTTTCTTTAAGTAATCAGGAACTTCTAATTTATCGTAGTTTTCATTATAAAAATCAACAATTTTACCACATTTTTTACATCTAAAGTGATGATGATTTTTATTATTTGGGTCAAATCTTCTTACATCACCTGAACCTTCAACTATTTCTAATAGCCCCATTTCAGATAAAGTCAAAAGAGTTCTGTTTACTGTATCAAAGGATATTCCTGGATGAATTCTTTTTATTCTTCTGTAAATTATCTCTGCTGAGGGATGGTTTTCTGAATTTAAAACTTCTTTATATATAGATATTCTTTGCGGAGTAATCTTTAATCCGCATTCTTTGCATTTCTTTATGAATTCCTCTAATGAGTCTTCCTTTGTTGACCTGTACTCTTCCATTATGATAAACTCCCAAATAAGAATTATTACT
>JANXBR010000036.1 GCA_025060625.1 Thermodesulfovibrio sp. | reverse complement strand
TTAAAATACTTCTTTCCTTCATCATGATTGCTCCGATTGAGATAATACTGTCATTCCTCTCACTTAATCCTGTAAGCTCAGTGTCAAGTACAACAAACTCTTTCTTCTTAAAAATTTTTGGCTCTATCCTGTTTTTTTTGAAAAAATTAAACATACACACCCATTGATCAAACAACATGCCAATAAAAAATGCTTTAAAAAATAAGGATATTTTAATTTTCAAAAAACGGTTAATCGTTACATAAGGTAAAAGTATTGGAAGAAAAGTAACATCCTAAAAAAGTTAAATTATTTGAGACATAATTCTTAAAGTCTTGAAAATAAGGAATACTACTGGGAAGAACGAGGAATTCCCCATTTTTTTCTCTTTTCCCATAAAGCTTTTCTTGTAATTCCAAGCATTTCAGCAAGTTCCTGTTCTGTATAAATAGATTGATACTTTAGTATAAACTCCTTAGTATAATCCTCAATTGAAAGAAAAGGTATTTCCTTTGCTTTCTCCAATAACTTTTCTGGATGCTGTATATACTCTGGAAGGTCTTCAGGTTTTATTGTATCTCCCTCACAGAAAACAACTGCTTGTTCAATAACATTCTGTAATTCCCTTATATTACCAGGCCAAGAATGTTTGTAAAGAAGCTTTATAGCTTGAGGATCTATCTTTTTCAAATTTTTACCCATCCTTATTGCAAACTTACGCATAAAATGATTAGCAAGAATCTCAATATCTTTGCCTCTTTCTCTTAAAGGAGGTATGTTTAAGGAAATCACATTCAACCTAAAAAATAGGTCTTCTCTGAATCTTCCTTCTTTTACAGATTCAATTAAGTTCTTATTAGTTGCTGATATAAATCGGAGATCAACTTTCTTGCTCGTAACACTACCAAGAGGACGAATCTCCATGTCTTCTAAAACCCTTAAGAGCTTTGCTTGAAGACTTAAAGGTAAATCTCCAATCTCATCAAGAAAGACTGTTCCTCCGTCTGCTATTTCAAGAAGCCCTTTTTTATCCGAAGTGGCACCCGTAAATGCTCCCTTAACAAAACCAAAAAGTTCACTTTCAAGGAGATTTTCAGGAAGACTTGCACAGTTGATTGCCACAAAAGGCTTTTTCTTTCTATAACTTGACTCATGAATTGCTTTTGCAAAGAGTTCTTTACCTGTTCCTGTTTCACCAAGAATTAAGACATTTGTGGGGGTATTGGCAATCTTTTTTATCTTTTCAAAAATCTGTTTTATTTCAGGAGATTCACCAATTATTGCTGAGATTTCTTCGTTATCCCTATAGAATGTTACTTTTTCTCTTTGTTCTTCCTTTTTAGCTTTTTCCACTAAAAGTTCCTTTAAAGAGGCTTTTATTTCGTCATAAACAAAGGGTTTTATTAGAAAATCATCAACTTTTAGTTTTAAAGCCTTTAATGCTGAACTTACAGACGGATAGGATGTGGTTAAAATTATTTTTACTTTAGGATTTAAACTTTTAATTTTACTTGCCAACTCTATGCCATCGCCATCTGGGAGTTCTATTTCAATAATGGCAAAATCATGGAGATAGGAGGCATAAATATTTAAAGCCTGTTGGAAATTTGATGCACTATCAACAGTAAAACCTTCTTTTTGTAGATAATTGCTTAGGCTATCCCTTAAATTGCTATTACCCTCTGCAATTAGCAGTCTTTCGGTCATAAATTATTTTCAAGATTTAACAATACCTTAATACTATCCTCCTCAATATGATGTTTTACAAATCCGAGTCTATCTGCAAGTCCCAGCATATAGGTGTTAATTCTTAATATATCCATCCATATTCTTTTTACTCCAAGATCTCTTGCCACTTCAATTGCGTAACTGCATAATGCCTTTCCAACTCCCTTACCCTGCCATTCATCTTCAACGAGAATAGCCATCTCAGCATCATAACCGTCGGGATCACGGGAAAGCCTTACATCACCTATAATTTTTTCCTCATCACCATCATTAACTACACATACAAAGGCAAGCTCTCTATCATAATCAACTTGACAAAATTTAACAAGATTTTCATGCCTAAGATCAATTGCTCTTTGGAAAAATCTCAAACTTATAGTCCTCTCCGAGCATCTTCCAAGAAGACTTGCAATGAGCGATTCATCCTCAGCTTTTATTGGTCTTACTATGGCTTTAATACCATCTTTAATTGAGACTTCTTTGTAAAGATGCACAGGATATGGACATATACTCAAGTGGGGTGGGCAGAATTCTCCCTTAACCATTGTTTTTTTCCTCGGTGCAGTTTTATCAAAAATTATGCTACAGTCAAGAGCAAATATCTCAGAGTCAGTTATGAATACAGGATTAATGTCAAACTCTTTAATCTGGGGAAAATCAGATATAAGATAGGAAAATTTCACCACTGTCTCTTCAAGACTTTTTAATACATCTGCATAGTAGGGATATTTTTTGAGAAATCTATAAATTTTTGTTTCCTCCATCAATCTCTTTGCAAGGGTCTGATTTAATGGAGGAAGTCCTATTGAGTAATCTTCCAATGCTTCTAAAAGATTACCTCCTGTTCCAAAAAGAATAACTGCTCCAAAGGTTGGATCTTTCTTAGCTCCGAGAGCTATCTCATATCCATAGGTCATAACCATAGGCTGAACAATAACTGAAGCATCTGCATCTCCATGTTCATTGGCAAGTTTTTTAAGCCATTTAAATCCTTCAACTGCCTCTAACTCATCTCTAATATCAAGTATTACTCCACCCTTTTTAAACTTATGTATGATCTTTGGTGTATCTATCTTTAGAACAATAGGATAACCTATCTCGGCTATTATATTTTTTAGTTCTTCTATGGTGTTTGCCTTTTTTGTAAGAACCACAGGAATTCCATAGGCACTCAGAATCTCTGAAGCTTCAAAAAATGTGGGAATAGAACGACCCTGAGAAATGGCTCCATCAATAATTTCTGCAACTCTTTCAGTATTAAAGGTTACATCTTTAAGAATTGTCTGTGGAGTTTCAAGTAGAAGCTTAAGGTTAAAGTCATATTTATACATGTACATAAATGTTCTTACTGCCTGCTCAGGAGTTACAAAAGTGGGAATTCCATGGGAGTTAAGAAGTTCTCTTGCCTCATTAACAGAGGTTTCTCCCATCCAGTTAGTAAGCACTGGTTTGTAAGGATTTTCCTTTATTATTTTTATAACTCTCTGAGCTGTTTCAATTGGTTGAGTTCCCAGAGAAGGAGTAAACATGATCAAAACTCCATCCACATTTTTATCTTTTATGATGATTTTTAATGCATTTTCATAGTCCTCTGGCTTTGCATCCGAGACCATATCAAGAGGATTTCTGATTATGCGTGCAGGAACAATGCCTTCAAGTTCGTTTAATGTTTCTTTTGAAAACTCAGCAAGCTCTCCTTCAAGTTTAATAAGACCATCAACAGCGCTGACAGCTGGAGCTCCTGCATTTGTAATAATTGCAAGCCTTTTGCCCCTCGGTCTTCTCTGTTTTGAAAGGGTTTCGGTTATATAGAACATATCAAGAGTCTCATCTACCCTTACAGCGCCTGCTCTTTTAAAGGCTGCATCATAGACCTTGTCTTCTCCTGCCAAAAGTCCCGAATGCGTTAAAGCAAGTTCCAGAGACTCAACAAATTTACCAGATTTAACAATGACTATAGGTTTTGAAAAAGCAAAGGAACGTGCTGAAGTCATAAATTTACGACCATTTTTTATGGACTGCATATATATAACAATAGCTCTTGTTGAAGCGTCTACACCAAAAAAATCAATGAGATCTGCAATATCTATATCTATATCAGAACCCAGTGAGACAAAATAGCTAAAACCTATGTTTTTGTCAGCTGCTCTGTCTAAGAGAGCAACTGATAAAGTGGCACTCTGAACTATTAAGGCAATATTACCTTTTGTTAACTTTCTTTTGAAGAGACTTGCATTTATATTAAGTCCAGGTCTTATAAAACCAAGAGTATTTGGTCCTAAAAGACGAAATCCGTATTTTCTATGTATCTCCTCAATTTTTTCCTCTAAATTCACAGCCTCTTTAACTTTGGTCCTAAAATCTGGACAAAAGAGAATAACACCCTTTACACCTTTTTGTCCGCATTCTTCAAGAGTTTCCAAGATATTTGGTTCACAATCCTTTGATACAATGGCAAGATCAATTTCCTTTGATATATCACTAAGAGATTTATAGGCTTCCACACCCTGAATAGAGTCATACTTTGAATTAACTGGATAAACTATTCCTCTGTAGCCTTCGCCTATGAGGTTTCTAAAAACTGTATATCCTATTGTGCCAGGCTTGTCATCTGCTCCAATAACTGCTATTCTTTTGGGGTTAAAAAAATACTCAAGGTTATATATTGACATCTTCTTCCTCCTCTAATATTCTACCAGCACTTACAACAACATCCTGTGCAGATAGATCAATAAGTCTTACTCCCATAGTATTTCTGCCTTGGGAAGGGATATTGGAGACTTTAATTCGTATCATTTTACTGCTACTGCAAAGTATAATTTCTTCATCTTCCATAACCTGCATGGAAGAAACAACAGTTCCTGTTTTATCACTTAATTTCATATTTATTACACCTACACCTGCTCTTCTCTGCAAAGGATATTCATCAATTGGCGTTCTCTTGCCTATTCCCTTTTCTGATATGGTAAATACAAAGGAGTTTTCTGATACTATATCACCTGAGACAACTTCATCATCTTGAGAAAGTCTTATTCCTATCACACCCCTTGCAGAACGTCCCATGGGTCTTACATCCCTTTCATCAAATCTTATTGACATACCTCTTTTGGTTGCAATAATTAGATGACTATGCCCACTTGTTTTTCTTACGGATATAAGTTCATCATCTTCTTCAAGATCAATGGCAATTACCCCTTTACTACGAATGTTTCTGAATTCTTCAAGAGAGGTTTTCTTGACAAGCCCCCTTTTAGTAAACATGGTTAAAAAGCCTTCTTCAAGGTCTCTACATACGAGAGCTGTTGTAACTTTTTCGCCTTCCTGAAGAGGTAGTAGATTAACTATAGCTTTTCCCTTTGAGATTCTTCCAGCCTCTGGAATTTGATGAACCTTTAGACAATAGACTCTTCCAAAGTTACTGAAAAAAAGTATGTGATCATGGGTTGAACCAATTAAAACTGTCTCAAGATAGTCTTCAGAAACTGTTTCCATTGGTGTCAGTCCTTTGCCACCTCTTTTTTGACTTCTATAATCGTTAAGAGAGGTTCTTTTTATATATCCAAGGTGAGTTAGAGTGATGACCATATCCTCTTCTGCTATGAGGTCCTCGATGCTTATTTCCTTTGTTTCTGACATAATCTGTGTTCTTCTGCTGTCTCCATACTTTTCTTTTATCTCCATAAGTTCATCTTTAATAATTTGTCTTACAAGTTCTTCACTTTCAAGGATTGCTCTGAGTTTTTCAATTTCTTTTAAAATTGTCTCATAGTCTTGTATTATTTTTTCTCTCTCAAGTCCTGTAAGTCTGTGAAGTCTCATATCTAAAATTGCCCCTGCCTGAATTTCAGTAAGAGGAAATCTATTCATGAGTCTGAGTTTTGCTTCTTCAGGATTTTTAGAACTTCTTATAATAGAAATTACTTCATCAAGATTTTCTACAGCTATTTTAAGTCCAAGGAGTATATGAGCTTGATGTTCTGCTTTTCTTAGCTCAAAGGCAGTTCTTTTAATTACTACATCTTTTCTGTGTTTGAGAAACTCATCAAGCATCTCTTTTAGATTTAGCACTCTCGGTTGACCATCTACAATAGAAAGCATTATTCCGCCAAAGGTGGTTTCCATTTGAGTATGCTTATAGAGGTTATTGAGAATAACCTGAGGCATTTCACCTTTTTTTATTTCAAGAACAACTCTTATGCCTTCTCTGTTTGATTCATCTCTTATCTCTGTTATTCCCTCTATTCTTTTTTCTCTGACAAGTTCAGCTATCTTCTCTATTAGTCTTGCCTTATTTACTTGATAGGGAACTTCAGTGATTACTATCCTTTCCTTAAGTGCTTTTCCTTCTGGTTCATTTTCAAAAAGGGATGCCTCTTTTGCTTTTTTACCTCGTGCTTCTTTTTCAATTTTGACCTTTGCTCTTAACTTAATTAATCCTCTGCCTGTAAGATAAAGGTCTTTAATTCCATCTATTCCATATATTATGCCTCCCGTTGGGAAATCTGGCCCCTTTACTTTGTCCATTAACTCTTCAATTGTAACCTCAGGATTTTCAAGCAGAAGTAATAAAGCATCTATAATTTCACTCAAATTATGTGGAGGAATGTTAGTTGCCATACCTACTGCAATGCCAGAAGAGCCGTTTATTAGCAGATTGGGAATTCTTGTTGGTAAAACAAGTGGTTCTTCGGTGGTGCCATCAAAATTAGGTGAGAATGCAACAGTTTCTTTATCAATATCCTGAAGCAGTTCCTCTGCTATTTTTGTAAGTCTTGCCTCTGTATAACGATATGCAGCAGGTGGGTCACCATCAATAGAACCAAAATTACCTTGCCCATCTATAAGGGGATATCGCATATTGAAATCCTGGGCAAGCCTTACTAAAGCATCGTATACCGCCTGATCGCCATGGGGATGATATTTTTTTAGTACCTCTCCAACAACTCCAGCACACTTTGAATATTTTTTTCCTGCAAGAAGTCCTTCACGAAACATGGCATAGAGGATTCTTCTTTGAACAGGCTTAAGTCCATCTCTTACATCAGGAAGAGCTCTACCTATGATTACGCTCATTGCGTAATCAAGATAGCTTGTTTTCATTTCTTCTTCAATGTTAACTCTTAATACATTTGGCATACTTACTCCTTCTGATTATTATTTTTGAAAAGAATCATTTAGGATAGAGATTATAGACTTTTTACTATTTACATGAACTACAGGAAGAGGCTCCACAGGAAGAACATTTTGAGTTTCCTTTACTGACTCCCTTTGTGGAAAAGGTAGAGAATTTTTTAATTAATTGTTCAGAACCGCATTTTGGACAGGAAATAGTTCTATTTCCAAATACAAGGAGTTCAAAAAACTCTCCACATTTTTTGCATTCATATTCATATAAAGGCATCTTTCCACCTCATAAATTTTTGATTTTAGCATTTTTATTATATCATAGCTTGCCTTATGCTAAAAAATTCTTTTAAAGTAAAAAGGTTAATAACTTTATCGGGAGGATTTCTGTGATAAAAACACTTAGAAAAAATGCAAAGTATTTTTATTTTCTATTTTTTCTTGTAATTATAACTTTTGTTTTCTGGGGAGTAGGAACTGTAGATAAACAGCATACAGAGATAGTAGCAGAGGTAGAAGATCAAAAAATTACAGCAGAGCGATTCTGGAGAAAGTATGAAGAGGCAAGAAGATTTTATAGAGAAATAACAGGACAGAAATCCGAAGAGATAGAAAATAGACTAAAGGAAAAGATTCTTGAAGATTTAATTAATGAGGAGATTTTGCTTTATCTGGCAAAGAAATATCAGATTGAAGCAACAAACAAAGAAATTCAGGATGCGATTATTAATGATCCGAGATTCAAGCGTAATGGAGTTTTTCAAAAGGAGATATATTTTCAAATTCTAAAACTCAATAGAATAACTCCTGCTCAATATGAATCTTCTTTAAAAAGAGATATAACCATTGGAAAAACTTTACAGATTATTATGCTGGCAAAGGATAAAAATCACATATCAGATGAGGCTTTTCTTAAAGCCTTTTTAAGAGCAATCAGAAAAAATATTTCAGTAAAAATTAATAAAGAAGCTCTATCCTGAAGAAACTATGGAAAAATTTTTTGAACAGTTAAGATGGCAGGATTTAATTGATATAGCCATCGTTTCATTTATCATTTATAAAATATTTATTCTTGTAAAGGGAACTCGTGCAGCACGGATGCTTATTGGGGTTGGTGTATTACTTGCAATGTCTTTAGTTTCAAGATTTTTTGAACTCTATACTCTTGACTGGCTTATTCAGAGTTTCTGGACACAAATTGTTATTGTTTTAATAATTCTTTTTCAACCTGAAATAAGAAAAGCCCTTGCCCAGATGGGTGAAACTCCACTTTTTCATAGATTTAGTTCTGCCGAGGAGATGAAAACAATAGAGGAGATAGTAAAAGCCTCTCAAGGACTTGCTAATAAAAAGATAGGTGCTCTCATCGTATTTGAAAGAGATATAAGTCTCTCAGAGTATATTGAAATCGGTGTTCCTCTTGATGCAAAGGTTACAAAGGAACTTCTAATGAGTATCTTTCATCCTACAAGTCCAATTCACGATGGAGCTGTAATAATAAAGGGGAACAAAATCATGGCTGCAGGATGTTTCTTACCGATAAAATTAGGAGCAGATTTAAGTAAAACCTATGGGACAAGACACAGAGCAGCACTTGGAATAACAGAAGAAACAGATGCAGTAGCAGTAATCATATCAGAAGAAACAGGAGCCATATCTCTCGCTGTTAATGGACAACTTGAGAGTAATCTTGATATGGAAAAGTTAAGACAAAAATTAACGAATCTATTTACAACAGAAAGAGAAAAAAAATGAATAAGGTTTTCAAAAAACTTTTAACAGAAAATCTGACATTCAAATTAATATCCATTGCTTTAGCAATTTTCTTATGGTTTTTTGTTACTTTTAGAGGACAGACAGAAACATCTGTAGAGGTTCCTGTTGAGTTTAAAAATACTCCATCAGGAATGGAAATTTTAAAGCAAAGTGTTAGAAAAATAACAATTGCAGTTTCGGCAAGAGAGAGAATTTTTAAAGAACTAACACAAAATAATGTTAGAGTAGTAATTGACCTATCCAATGTTAAACTTGGAGAAAACTTAATACCTGTAACTAAATCTTCTGTAAAAATTCCAAGAGGAATTGAAATATTAAGAATTGAGCCTTCTCAGATTAAGATCTATATGGATGAAAAGTCTCAAAAATTAGTTCCAGTCAAGGTTATCCTTACAGGAACTCCAGCAAAAGGATTTAATATTGTATCAGTTACTTCAGAACCTTCCACCATTAAAATAGAGGGAGCAAAGAGAGAGCTTGAAAAAATCCGTTCTATTAAAACAGAGCCAATAGACATAGATGGAGCCAATGAGGACCTAACAATTGGAGCCAAAATAGACCCAGGTGGTAGAATCTTTAGAACTGAAAGGGATACAGTTTATGTAACCGTCAAATTAAGTAGGAGGTAAATATGGGTATTTTTGGTACTGATGGTATAAGAGGCACAATAAATAATTATCCAATGACACCTGAAGTTTGTCTTAAAGCTGGTATGGCTTTATGTTATATCTTGAGGCAAAGACTTTCTCATAAACCTAAATTGTTAATTGGTAAAGATACAAGAATATCAGGATATGTTATAGAGTCTGCATTAACAGCTGGAATAACATCAATGGGAGGAGATGTTTATCTTGTAGGTCCAATTCCAACTCCAGCTATTGCATTTTTAGTGAAGAGTATGCGAGTTGACGCAGGAATTGTAATATCTGCCTCTCATAACCCCTTTAGTGATAATGGAATAAAGATATTCTCTAATGAAGGTTTTAAACTAACAGAAGAACTTGAGAGAGAAATTGAGAGATTAATAGACGACAAAAGCTTTCCCACCAAAAGACCCGTTGCCAAAGAATTAGGAAAGGCATACAGAATTGAAGATGCACAGGGAAGATATATAGAATTTATCAAATCAACACTGCCAAAGGATGCCAATTTTGAGGGTTTAAAAGTAGTTATTGATCCTGCAAATGGTGCTGCATATAAGATAACACCAACATTATTCCATGAACTTGGAGCTGAGGTTATAACTATCAATGATAAACCAGATGGCTTAAATATTAACAAAGAATGCGGAGCATTATATCCTGAGAGCCTTATAAAAACTGTTAAAGAAACAAAGGCAAATCTTGGAATTGCTCATGATGGAGATGCGGACAGGACAATTCTAATAGATGAAAAAGGAAACATAGTAGATGGTGATTTTATACTTACAATTCTGGCAGAGCAGTTAAAAAAGGATAGAAAGTTAAGAAAAAATACTGTTGTAGCAACTGTAATGACCAATATGGGGGTAGAAAATTATTTAAAAAATATAGGTATAAAACTTATAAGGACAAAGGTTGGAGACAAATATGTGGTGGAAGAAATGCTTAAGGGAGGGTATAATCTTGGAGGAGAACAATCAGGACATATAATATGTATGGACTATACAAATACAGGGGATGGTCCAATAACTGCTGTACAGATGGCATATATAATTAAAAAAAATAAAATCCCCCTAAGTGAACTTACAACAGACATTCACAGATATCCACAGGTTTTAAAAAATATAAGAATTCCAGAACACTTATCAAAAGAAGAAATTAACAGAGCAGTAAAAAAAATATTACAGAAAGCATCCTTAATTGAAAAAGATATGAATGGTAGAATAATAATTAGACCCTCAGGAACAGAACCTAAAATAAGAATAATGGTAGAAGACGAAAATCCAGAAAGACTAAGAATAGTCTTGGCTGAAATTGAAGAGATAGCATATAAAGTTTTGGATAAATCTAAAATAAACTAACAATTTTTTTCACATTTTTAGTAATATTTCTACAATGTTTCCAAAATAGTTAATACCTCCATAGTCAATTTTAGTTTAAAAAAAATAGAAGTATTACTAACTATGAGTTGACAAATCAAAAAAATTTTTATTTATTCTTTTTGTATTTCTTCTACAAACAAAAGGCTTTGGACAAATATAAAGAAGTTGAAATAACGATTTTAAAGAATTTAATTAAAATATGCTTAGAAAGAAAATTTTTGTTCGTTTTCTCAACAATGGCAGAAGGTAGTTAAAGCTTTACAATAACTTACTGGAATTTGTCCTTTTATATAAAGGTAAAAAAATTAAAAAATAGGAAGAGTTAATTTAAAGAAAACGAGATAAGCAAAGCTATGGATTTTTTAATAGAATGCTTTAGCAAGTATGTTTGGCAGTCTTTATTTCTATATCAATGGCAAAGCTTAGTCAAATTATATCTCAAATGTTTTATAAGTAGCGAGAGAGATTTGATAAAAATTTTAATGAGAAATTAAGGATACAAAATGAAGTATATACTTAGAGTTTGAAGACAGCTGATTTGTTGATAAATAGAACAAAAAAGAGAAAAAAACACTTTCTTTTAAAAAAGAGGTTTTCTATGAGATTAGACAACTCTTCAAAAGTCAGACACAATATTTTAACTTTCTTAGAAAGAAAATAAACAAAAAGACCTATCTCCATCAAAAAATCAATGATTGAGGAAGATATTAAAAGATATGTAAGATTTATTTGTTATAATAAAATTCGTGAGATCCAGACTAAAAAAAATTGCTATTTTTTTTATCATCATATCCATATTAGTGTCTTATCTACTAATCGTGAAAAAGAAAAATTATAAAGAAGGTTTGATATTCCTAAGTGGAAGAATTGAAGGAAGAGAGATAAATGTTTCCCCAAAAATTCAAGGTAGAATTATCAAGCTTTACAAAGAGGAAGGTGAAAAGGTAAGCCCTGGAGAACTCCTTTGCGAAATTGACTCTGAACAGCTGTCAGCAAGATACAAAGCCACAGCTGAAACAGCCCAAGCTTATTATTTCGCAATTGCACAAGCGAAAGCAAATCTCATGAAAGCTCAGGCTTCCTATGAAAAGGTAAAAAAAGATTACGAACGATATATCGGCCTTCTTAAAGAAGAGCTCGTATCAAAAAGTGAGTTTGATAGAGTTAAAATGCAATATGAATCTACCCTCGCTGATATTGAAGCAGCCAATAAAGCTATTGTTCAGGCTGAAGCAAGCTATAGAGCTTCTGAGCAAAGATTAAAGGAAGCACAGGCAGATTTAAAGGAAACAAAAATTTATTCAACCACTCAAGG
>JANXBR010000035.1 GCA_025060625.1 Thermodesulfovibrio sp. | reverse complement strand
AATTTAAAAACAGGATCATAGACTTTGTAAAATTCTTCCATTTTCTTTATTGAAGAAGCTGGAGCTCTGAAAAGAAATAAAATATAATATCCCATTGTTTGTCTGTTTAGCTTATAGGCAAGCTTTTTTTTGCCCCAGTTATCAACTTTTAGGACTTCTCCTCCATTTTCCACTATAAGTGATGATATCCTCTTAATAGCATCCTTGACTTCTTCTTCAGAAAGAGTTGGTAGAAGAAGTACAACCTTTTCGTAAAAATTATTCATTATTATAACCTCCACATGGATTTTAGCCCTTAACATGAAGTTAAGGGCATGGAGTAAAAATTACAAATATTTTTATAACATATTTATCGCTTTTAAATCAAACTGTAATATTTTAGCTTTTTATTTAAGGTATTTCTGTTTATGCCGAGAATTTTTGATGCTTTTAACTGATTTCCACCAGTTTCATTCATGGTAAGAATAAAAAGAGCCTTTTCAACTTCCTGAATAACTGTCTCATAAAGATTGGAATTTCCAATACTGGCAAACTCCTTTAATAGATTACCAAGTTTTAATTCAAGAAAGTTTTTTATTGAAAACTGGTCATTATATTCACCAAATAGGTCCTTTGCATTAAGTTTTTGATGTCTATTGAGCAAGCAAGCTTTTGCTAAAAATTGCTTCAATTGATATGCATTCTCTGTCCATGAATAATCCATTATAGCTTCTTGTGCATCCTTTGTAAGTTCTTTTTTGGGAAGGTTTAAAAATTCTGAAATCTCCTGTAGGAAAAAATTAGCAAGGGGAATAATATCCTGTTTTCTCTCTCTTAGAGGAGGTATATGGATTTTTTTTGAGTTTGAGAGGATTTCATAAAGTTCAGAATTTATTAGACCGTTATTATAAAGCTGTTCATGGTCGCAGTCCGATATAAAAATAGCACATCTAAATAGTCTATCCTCAGCAAAGAGATAGGATAAATTAATGTTCTCAAAATTTTTGATAATATAGACTATGTTCTTTTGTTTCAAAGAGCCTAATTTCTTTACATCTTCTGGAATTATGATGACTTCGGGTTGAACTAAATATCCGAGAATTATTTTGACTATGTATTCCTTCTCAGTTCCCTTCTCTCCGTGAATAAAAAGAACCTCTCTATTGAAGGAAAGTTTTTTTATTTGTTCTAAAATTTTTCGCATAACAGGACTTTTGTATACCTTGGCTAAGTTAATTGTTAAATTGATGTTTTTTATTTCCATTATAGCCGGTTTCATAGTGGTCACCTACCTGTAAAGTTCATTTTCTTCAATGTATTTTAGCACCGTATCTGGCAAAAAATAACGAATACTTTTACCCTTTCGGAGCATTTCTCTTAATAGGGTAGAGGATATCCAGAATGGAGAAACAGATATAGAAAAAACATTTCTATCGGAATTTTTTATTCTGTAGCAATTCTCCGATACTTTATAATCTATCAATTCTGACTTTGTTATATCATCATAACCAGGCCTTGACATAACAATAATATCAACCATCCTCAATAGAACTTCGTAACTATACCAGGACTTCAGTTCAAAAAAAGCATCAATACCCATTATAAAAAAAAGAATATCTTTTTGGTAAAGTTTTTTTAGAATATTAATAGTATTCAATGTGTATGAGGGCTTTTTCTCTTTAACTTCAATATCAGAAACTTCAAAGAAAGGATTACTATTTACTGCTAACTCTGTCATCTTAAGTCTATGTATAGCATCTATTATATCCTGCTTTTTTAATGGAGGCACACCTGAAGGAATAAAAATAATTTTATCAAGGGAAAATGTTTCCCTTACTTCTTCAGCAACTCTTAAATGACCAAAATGAATAGGATTAAAAGTGCCTCCAAAAACTCCGATTCTCACTGCCTTAATTGACCATTTCCAAACACTATAAACTTTGTACAGGTTAGTTCTTCCAGTCCCATAGGACCACGGGCATGAATTTTATCGGTTGAGATTCCAATCTCAGCACCAAGACCAAACTGATATCCATCATTGAGTCGTGTTGAAGCATTTACAAAAACTGCTGAGGAGTCAACTTCTCTCAGAAATCTCATCGCCTTGTTATAATCATTCGTCACTATTGAATCTGAATGGGCTGAGCCATATTTTGTTATGTGTTCAATGGCTTGATCAATATCCTTAACTACTCTTACATTAAGTATCAGGTCAAGATACTCATTGTAAAAATCTTCTTCTTTTACATCCTTTATGGATGGATATAGCTTTTTTGTCTTTTGACAACCTCTTAGTTCAACTCCTGCATCTTCAAATCTCTTCAACATTTTAGGTAAGAATTTATCAGCAATATTTTCATCAACAAGCATTGTCTCCATAGCATTACATGTGGCTGGTCTTTGAACCTTTGCATTAAAGCAGATCTCTTCAGCCATTGTTAAATCAGCATCTCTATCAACAAATACATGACATACACCTTTGTAGTGCTTTAAAACAGGAATTCTTGAATTTTCTGTAACGGTCCTTATAAGTCCTTCTCCTCCCCTGGGAATAATTAGATCAATTATACCTTCAAGTTTTATCATTTCAATTACAGCCTCTCTCTTAGGAACATCTATATAAGTTACAACACCCTCGTGCATTCCTTCATCTTTTAATGCCTCTTTCAAAATATTAACCAGTGCAATATTTGAGTTTATAGCTTCAGAACCACCTCTTAAAACCACTGAATTTCCAGCTTTAAGGCAAAGTCCTGTTACATCTACAGTAACATTTGGTCTTGCTTCGTAAATTACACCTATTACTCCAATAGGTACTCTCATTTTTCCAACTTGCATTCCATTGGGTCTAAGCCACATCTTGGTTATTTCTCCAACAGGGTCTGGTAGTGCTGCCACTTCTTCAAGACCCTTAATCATCTCAATAATTCTCTTTTCCGTTAAGGTAAGTCTGTCAACTAAGGCTTTTGAAATTCCCTTTTTTTGTGCACTTTCTACATCAATTTTGTTAGCTTTAATGAGTTCATCTGTTCTTTCTCTGATATAGTTAGCCATCCTGATAATTATCCTATTTTTATGTTCCGACGATGCCTTTGCAATATGTCTTGATGCTTCTTTTGCTTCCTTTGCTCTTTCTAAAACTATTTGCCCTATCTCCATTTTGCCCTCCTTAAAAGTTTTCAATTTGCATATTTTAACTTTTTTTGTTATATTTTATAAAAATACTTTAAAAGAAAAGGAGGTTATTATGCCAACACCAGTAGTTGATTTTGACCTTTGCGTCGGTTGTGGGAGCTGTGCTGAGGTATGTCCTGAAGTTTTTGAGATGAGAGATGACAAGGCATGGGTAATTGGTCCTGATAAGTGTTCAACCTGTGATTGTCAGCAGGCTGCTGATCTTTGTCCCTCTCAAGCTATCAGATTTGAGTAAAATTTTGAGGGTGGAGGAAGACCTCTGCCCTCAAAATTAGGTTAGAAATTTTTTGGCAAGCTCAATGAAACCGAATATTTTTAGATCTAAGTAATATCCTTCTTCTCTGAATTTATGAAGCCTTTCAAGTGCCTCATCTACAGGTATTTTCATTACTTCAATATTTTCAGTCTCATCAGGTGGATAGTTTTTTATTAAATCATCAGGAGCTTTTCTCACATTTTTTGCAATAAATACTGTGATTACCTCCGATGAAAGTCCAGAAGAAACGGGTCCTTCAGCAAGGAAGACAAACTCATCTGATGTATAACCTGTCTCTTCAATCAATTCTCTCTTTGCAACCTCTATTAGGGACTCCTTTTTATCATTTAATCCTGCTGGGAATTCTATGACATATCCGCCAATAATTGGTCTGAATTGACGGATAAAAACAAATTCTCTGTCTCTTGTTATAGGAATAACTATGACAATTCCATTGCAGTTTATTCTCTCAACAGCCTCCCACTTCCTTATATTACCATGGCTGTCTTCATAGGAAAGTAAGACAATTCTAAGATATCTACCCTGCCAGAGTATATCTCTTTTAATGATCTTCATCTGATAATCATCTGATAACTATCCTGGAGGCCAGTGCATCTGTCTTCCTGCTAAAATATGAAAATGAATGTGGAAAACTGTCTGTCCACCTTGAGAGTTACAGTTCATAACAACTCTGAAACCACTCTGTTGAACATTCTTTTGTTTTACTATATTTTTTATTACCATAAATATATGTCCGATAAGTTCTTTATCTTTCTGATCCATATCAAGTAGGGTAGAGTAGTGTTTCTTTGGAATGACAAGAATATGAACCGGAGCTTGTGGAGCTATATCCTCAAAGGCTAAGACTGTGTCATCTTCATAAATAATATTTGAGTTTATCTCTTTTCTTACAATTCTACAGAATATGCAATCCATATTTATGAATTCTCCATAATTTCTATTTTTCTGAAGAAACAGGTTCTATTTCCTGTGTGACATGCACAAGTGCCATGTTGTTTAACTAAAACAAGCAAAGTATCAGCATCACAGTCATAATAAATTTCTTTTACTTGCTGGACATTTCCTGAACTTTCACCTTTTTTCCAGTAGGTTTTTCTTGAACGTGACCAGAAATGAGTAAATCCACTTTCAATTGTTCTTTTTAATGCTTCTTTATCCATATAGGCAACCATTAAAACTTCCTTTGTATCTATCTCTTGAATTACTGCAGGAATAAGTCCCTTTTCATCAAATTTTAGCTCTGAAAAGTTCATATTTCTCCTTTTTTTAGTTTTTCTTTATAGAGCTTATATTCAATACTGTCAACAATTGCCTGCCATGATGCCTCAATTATATTCTCTGAAACTCCTACTGTGCTCCATACACTTTCCTCATCTCCTGATTCTATTAAAACTCTTACCTTTGAAGCAGTTCCTCTTCCAGAGTTAACCACTCTGACTTTATAGTCTTTAAGCTTTACTTTTTTAAGTTCGGGATAAAATCTTTCAAGAGCTTTCCTCAAGGCATTATCAAGGGCATTTACAGGACCGTTGCCAGTTGAGGCTGTATGTTCAATATTTTTTCCTACTTTTACCATTATTGTTGCTTCACTGAATGTTGGGTCATCTCCTTTTCTTTTTTCATCTATCACTCTAAATCCTATCAAGTCAAAATATTTTCTTTTCAGACCGAGTGTTTTTCTAAAAAGTAGCTCAAGAGAGGCTTCAGCTCCTTCAAATTGATATCCTTCGTTTTCAAGATTTTTTACAGCATCCACAATAGCCTGCACCTCAACTGAGTTGGGTTCAAGAGGAATATTGAACTCCTCTGCTTTTTTAAGTATGTTACTTTTACCTGCAAGGTCAGAGACGAGTATTCTCTGACGATTTCCAACAATTTCTGGTCTTATGTGTTCATAAGTTTCTGGACGTTTTCTAACAGCACTTACGTGAATACCGCCTTTATGGGCAAAGGCACTCTCTCCAACAAAGGGTTGCCTTTTAAATGGAATCAGATTGGCTATCTCATATACAAATCTTGAGGTTTCTGTGAGTTTTTTTAGCTTATGCTCATCAATACATCTGTATCCCATTTTAAGTTGTAGATTTGGGATTACAGAACAGAGATTTGCATTTCCACATCTTTCACCAAATCCATTTATGGTTCCTTGAACCTGAATTGCTCCATTTATAATAGCAATAATGCTATTTGCAACAGCACAATCAGAGTCATTATGTGCATGGATACCTAAAGGAGTTTTGATTGAAAGTTTAACATCCTTTAAGATTTTTTCTACCTCAAAGGGAAGTGTTCCACCATTTGTATCGCATAGAATAATACAGTCTGCCATTGCCTCTTGAGCTGTTTTGAGGCATTTTAAGGCATATTCAGGATTGTCTTTGTATCCGTCAAAAAAGTGTTCAGCATCAAAAAATACTTTATCTGCATATTTTTTTAGATATGAAACTGTATTAAAGATCAATTCAAGATTTTCCTCAAGAGATACCTTGAGTGCTTCGGTGACATGAAAATCCCAGGTTTTACCAAAGATTGTAAATATTTTTGCTTCAGATGCTATAAGGGATTTAATATTTGAATCATTTTCAACTTTTATTTTCGGTCTATGGGTACTTCCAAAAGCTACCACTACTGAATTTTTGAGAGGAAGCTTTTTAACTTTTTTAAAATATTCAACATCCTTAGGATTTGAACCGGGCCAACCACCCTCTATGTAGTGAATACCAAGTTCGTCAAGTTTTTCTGTTATTCTTAATTTGTCATCAACGGAGAAAGATATATCCTCAGCTTGAGAGCCATCTCTCAGTGTAGTATCATAAATTTCAATAGTTTTGTTCATAATGGTAATATATTATATTTTTGATGCATTAAGCAAGATATGTTATATTAAATAACTATTAATTTATATTCAGAGGGAAATTATGGAAAAAATATTAATGTTAGGAACAGACGCAATTGCTCGTGGAGCTATTGAAGCCGGAATTTCTTATGCTACATCCTATCCGGGAACTCCGGCAACACAAATTCTTGAATATGTTGCAAAAAACTCATCAGTTAAGGCAGAATGGTCTGTAAATGAGAAAGTTGCCTATGAAGTTGCTTATGGGGTTTCTTTAACTGGAAGAAGAGTTCTCTGCTCAATGAAGCATGTTGGATTAAATGTTGCTTCCGATCCATTCATGACTTCAGCATACCTTGGAGTAAAAGGTGGTTTTGTTCTGGTTTTAGGAGATGACCCTGGTGCATACTCTTCTCAGAACGAACAGGATTCACGTTTTTATGCCTCCTTTGCAAAAATTCCCTGTCTTGAACCTGCAGATGCTGAGGAAGCAAAGGAATTCACAAAATTAGCCTTTGATATCTCTGAAGAATTAAATCTGCCAGTCATGGTCAGAAGCATAACAAGACTCCTTCATTGTATTAGCCCTGTAACAATTAGTAGTATTAGACCAGAAAACAATATAAAACTTGAAAAAAATCCCGATTATTTACTTGCAATTCCAAGAAATGTTGTAAGACTTCACAGTGAGCTTAACAAAAAGCAGGAAAAGATAAAAAAAATAATTGAAAAATATGGATTTAATAAAGTTTTTGATGGACATGGAAATACAGGAATAATAGCCTGCGGAATCACCTATCTTTATGCTAAGGAATTAGGAGAAGACTTACCTATTCTAAAGATTTCAGCCTATCCTGTTGATGAAAGTCTTATTAAAAATTTTGTAAATAGTTTGGATCAAGTAATAGTTCTTGAAGAGGGTTATCCATTTATTGAGAGCTTAACAAGAAAGTTTACCATTAAAGTAAAGGGCAAACTATCAGGTGACCTTCCCCTTGAAGGAGAACTTGGGGTAGAACCCGTATTAAAGATTTTTTCTAAAATAAAATCTGTTTCACCCAATACTGGTTTGATACCAAGGCCTCCTGTACTATGTCCTGGCTGTCCCCATAGAGAGTTTTATAAAGCTTTAAACGAGGCAAAACCAACATTTGTTACAGGAGATATTGGATGTTACACTTTGGGAGCCAATCCTCCCCTTAAGGCAATTGATACTTGTCTCTGTATGGGAGCAAGCATAGGTAAGGCATCAGGAATTGCTTCCCAGGGGATAAAAAGAGTGGCAGCAGTTATTGGAGACTCAACCTTTATACATTCTGGAATTACTCCATTGATAAATGCAGTATATAACAGGACAGATATTCTTGTCTGTATTCTCGATAACTCTTCTGTTGCTATGACAGGACATCAACCAACTCCAGCTATTGGAATTAATGCTAAAGGAGAGGAGACAAAAAAATTAGACCTTGCAGAGTTATGTAAAGCCTGCGGAGTAGACTCAGTTGAGGTAGTGGATCCCTATGATAAAAAGACAACTTTTGAGGCGATAAAAAGAGGACTTAACACTCCTGGTGTCAATGTAGTAATAGCTCGCAGAGCCTGTTTATTAGTTGCCAAAAAACTAAAGAGCTAAAACATGATCCCAGTTTAATATGGTTACTCCCTTTTCTTGAAGAATTGATATTGTTTTGTCAAGATTTTCTGTTCTGAGAACCACTACTGCTTTTTCACCTGATTTTTCAACGAATGCATATATATATTCAATATTTATATTGGCATCATAAAGATATTTCAATGCTTCCGCTAATCCACCTGGTTTATCTTTTACTGCTATGGCAACTACATTTGTAAGTTTGACGGTAAACTCATTTTTCTCAAGAATCTCCTTTGTCTTTTCAGGATCAGTTACTATTAATCTTAAAATTCCAAACTCAGAGGTATCGGCTATTGAAAGGGCTCTTATATTAATTCCCTCTTCAGCCAAAGCTTTAAGGGCTTCATAAAGTCTTCCTCTTTTGTTTTCAAGAAAAATTGATATCTGTTTTATTTTCATTTTTCCTCCTAATCTACAAGACTTCTTTTATCAATTACTCTTTTTGCTTTTCCTTCACTTCTTGGTAAACTCTTTGGTTCAACCAGTGTTACTTTGACTCTTATACCGATAGTCTCTTCAATTCGTTTTTCAAGTTTTTTTCTGAGATTTTCAATATGTTTGACTTCATCTGAAAAGGTTTCTTTTGACATCTCTACCATTACTTCTAATTCGTCAAGATGTTGGGGTCTTGTAATAATGATCTGATAGTGAGGTTCTACTCCTTGAACTTCTAATATTGTTCTCTCAATCTGATAAGGGAAAATCATTACTCCTCTTACCTTTATCATATCATCTGTTCTTCCTCTAATTCTCTCAATTCTTGCAAAAGTTCTTCCACAACTACACTTGTCTCTTTTAAGTGAAGTTATATCCTTTGTTCTAAATCGTAACATAGGCATTCCTTCACGGGTTAGAGTAGTAAAAACGAGTTCTCCTCTATTTCCCTCTGGAAGAGGGTCACCTGTATCAGGATCAATTATTTCAACAAAGAAATGGTCTTCAAACACATGTAATCCCTTTTTTTCAATGCACTCATGAGCAACACCAGGTCCAATTATTTCTGTCAATCCATATATATTAAGTGCGATGAGATTAAATCTTTTTTCAATCTCCCTTCTCATCTGTTCTGTCCACATCTCTGCTCCAAAACAGCCTGCTTTAAGTTTGAGGGTTGTTGGTTCAACTCCCATCTCATAGGCAACTTCAGCCATATATAGAGCATAAGATGGAGTGCAGGTGAGAATTGTTGTTCCAAAATCTCTCATTATTTCTATTTGTCTTCTTGTATTTCCTGCACTTGCAGGAACTACCATAGCTCCAATTTTCTGTGCTCCATAGTGAACTCCGAATCCACCTGTAAAAAGTCCATATCCATAACAGTTCTGAACAATGTCATCCTTAGTGGCTCCAGCCATTGTAAGACATCTTGCCATGACTTCAGACCAGACTTCAATATCATTTCTTGTATAACCCGCTACCACTGGTTTTCCTGTTGTTCCACTTGACATATGAATCTCAACAATTTCACTCAGTGGAGAGGCAAACATTCCAAATGGATATACTTCTCTTAAGTCAGCTTTTGAAGTAAAAGGAATATTTTTTATGTCATCAAGAGTTTGGATATCCTCTGGTTTAAGCCCTATTTCATCAAATTTTTTCTTGTAGTATGGTACTTTTTCGTAGGCTCTTTTTACTGTTTGTTTGAGTCTTTCCAGTTGTAATTTCTTAATTTCCTCTTCTGACATACATTCAAAATCTTTATTCCATATCATGTTATTTAATGTCATGGCATTACCTCATGTAGTGGATTCTAAAAACTTGAGATTTTCATCTTTTAAGCTTTCTATAGCTTTTTCTGTGTCTTCAACCTCAACAATCAAGTAAGCTGTCTTTCTTGTTTCAGCGACATAAACAGCAGCACTCTCTATGTTTATGCCCTTTGAAGATAGGATTTTTACAACTTCATAAAGTCCACCTGGTTGGTCTTTCATCTCAATCCCAATAGCTTCATTAAGAGAAACAGTAAATCCCTTATCTTTTAGCAATTGATAGGTTTCATTAAACTTATCAACCATGAATTTTATTATTCCGAATCCATTTGTGCTCGTTATAGAAAAAGCAAGAATGTTTATATTTGCCTCAGCAAGAACTTTTGTAATCCTTTCCAGTCTTCCAGGTTTATTTTCAGCAAATACTGATATAATATAAATTTTGTTCATAGAGACCTCCTAAATAGTTCTTTTGTCAATCACTCTTTTTGCTTTTCCCTCACTGATAGGTAATGTGCCTGGTTCCAGTAATTCTACCTTTGGCTTTACCATTACGTTTGATCTGATTTTATCTACAATCTCTTCCTTTAGCCTTACAAGCTTTTCAATTTTCCCATCAAAGAGATCTCTATCTATCTCAACTCTAACTACCATCTCATCAAAAGCTTCAAGCACTATTTGGTAGTTTTGTGCTACTCCCTTAATACCCATCAGTACCTGTTCAATTTGTTGAGGAAATATATTTACTCCTTTCACTATAAACATATCATCAGATCTACCGAGAATTCTGGAAATTCTTCTGTGCACTCTTCCACATTTACAAGGTTCTGGAATAACTCTTGTTAAATCTCTTGTTCTGTATCTTATAAGTGGCATAGCCTCTCTATTGAGTGTAGTTAAAACAAGCTCTCCAATCTCACCATCACTAACTGATTGTCCTGTTTCAGGATTAACGACTTCCATAAGAAAATTGTCCTCCCATATGTGGAGTCCCTCTTTGTAAATACATTCAAAACCAACGCCTGGACCATTCATTTCTGTAAGCCCATAACAGTTATAAATATCTATGCCAAGCATCTCTTCAATCTTTCTTCTTGTTTCCTCAGAATATGGTTCTGCTCCAAGATATGCTCTTTTTAGTTTTAAGTCCTTTTTAGGATCGATGCCCTTATCATATATAACCGAAGCAACATAAAGAGCATAACTCGGTGTTATATGAAGCATTGTTGTACCGAAATCTCTCATCAGATTAATCTGTCTTTCTGTATTTCCTGGTCCTGCAGGAATTACAAGAATTCCTACTTTCTCAGCACCATAATGCATAACTAAAGCTCCTGTAAAAAGTCCATAGGTCATACTATTTTGTAGAATATCTTTTTTTGTTGCTCCAGTCATAACAAGACTACGAGCAATCAGTTCAGCTGAGTTATTTATATCTTTTTTTGAGAAAAATATTGCCTTTGGTTTACCAGTTGTTCCACTTGATGTGTGTAGCCTTATTGCCCTTTCGGTTGGAATTGCTAAAAGTCCATAGGGGTAGTCAACAAAAAGGTCTTCTTTTGTAGTGAATGGTAATTTTTTTATATCATTTATAGATTTAATCTCTGAGGGATTTATTGCGGAATCTTGAATTTTCTTTCGGTAGTGAGGAACTTTCTGATAAACTTTTTGTAGGGTTTTTTTAAGTCTTTCTAATTGAAGTTCTTCAAGTTTTTGTCTTGGTAGTGTTTCTAACTCCTTGTGCCAAAATTGCATTTTCCTTCGCTAACCTCCTGCCTTCATTGAATGCTTTTATATTGATATCAATCGTTTTTGCTGGGACAGATTTTTTAATTACCTCATGCCAGCTTTCTTCTTTGAAAGGTAAAAAAATAGATAAAAATCCCAGTATTACAGAATTTTCCACTTTTGTGTTGCCAAGTTCCTTTGCAACTTTTTCTGCTTCTATTGAGTTTACAATGAAACCTTTGTTTTTTATTTGATGTTCAATATCCTCTGGGTAGTCTTTCTCTACCATGGCAGGTGGTATCTTCTTTTTATTTAAAATAACCATACCTTTTGATTTTAGGAAATGAAGATATCTCAAGGCTTCAAGTTCTTCAAGCGCTATCATTATATCAGCCATTCCTGATGGGATGTTTGGAGAGTAAACTATTTGACCAAATCTTATATGTCCTATAACACTTCCGCCTCTCTGAGCCATTCCATGAATCTCGCTTTCCTTTACATCAAGTCCGTTACTGAAGGCAACCTGGGCTATTATTCTGCTGGCGAGAACTATTCCCTGTCCACCTGTTCCAGATATTATTATATTTGTTGTTGACACAGGAAAAATTCTAACACATGAAAGGTAGAGTTTGCAACAACATTTTTTTCCTTAACTCAAATTAAGGGTATAGTCAATGGTTAAAAAATTTTCAATTTTTTTAAAAAAATACTCATTAGAATAGCAATTCTTTGAGGAAAGGCGATACCCGTATTTCCTCAAAATAAAATCTCTTTGAAATAAAATTATGCTTAAGCATTTTCATATCTTCTTAGTTTTTTCTCATAGACAATAAATAATTTCTCTGTTAGCTCTTCTATTTCC
>JANXBR010000034.1 GCA_025060625.1 Thermodesulfovibrio sp. | reverse complement strand
GTCAAGGGATACATTGTATGCTGCACCAGTGCCTCCGTCTTCTCCATCTATGCAAAGTGCTGCGGCATAGGGATTTCTTGCAAGGTTATTAAGCACAGCTTTTGCAGTGCGTGTTCCTGAAATCTTTGGGTAGACAGGTACTCTAAATCCAAATGCCATTGACATTGACTGTATCATCTTCATTACAGACTCTTCAATTGAGTATTTTGTCTGATGAGTTGGTGGAGATGGAAGATCAACATATTTTGGTACCCCTCTAATTTCTGCAATAAGCTTAATAACCTTTGGTGCCATTAATAAACCACCATCCCCGGGTTTTGCACCTTGACCATACTTTATCTCAATTGCTGCTGGGTCTTCTGTCATGTGGGGAAGTGTATGAATTATACTGTCCCAACCAAAGTAGCCAGATGCAATCTGAAGGATAAAATATTTTACATATCTTGATTTAAGAAGTCTTGGTGGGAATCCTCCTTCACCTGAGCACATTACAACAGGAATACCTTCAACTTCATTTAAGTATGCCACTCCCATAGCAAGCCCTTCCCACATATGAGGAGAAAGAGCTCCAATAGACATACTTCCAATCATTATGGGGAATATCTCTCTTACAGGAGGAATAAACTTTCCTGAGGATTTATCAACTACAAGCCTACCATTTTCAACTTTAAGTGGAAGTTCCTCGGGTGGTAGAATTCTTCCTATATAGGAGCGAACTCTAAACTCATGCCTTCCTGCATCAAGAGCTGGGTCTGTAAGCATGGAGATTCTTGTAAATTTTATTCTATCAAGGGTGGAAACCCCAGGGTCATTTCTTCTTCCACCTCTTTTGTATCCTTCACCACCACGGTTTTTATAAAAAAGGAATTTATTCTGGGGATTATACTCTGGTTCTATTGCATTGTTGGGACATACAAGAGAACATATGGCACAGCCTGTGCAATAGTTTTCCATGTTGTCAACCTGTTCAATAACATGAATAATTCTTCTTACAGGTTTTGGTTTTGGAGTATCTCCTCCAGACTCTATGACTCTCATATATTTTACGGCAGGTCTTATAGCACCGTTAGGACATACAGCAGTGCACTGACCACAACGCTTGCATCTGTCCTCTCTCCATCTAATGATGTAGGGGAATTCTTTTATCGTTAATTTATGGTTATAATCAAGCTTTAAGCCTGTAGCTGGTTCCATACTTTTACCTCCTTTGCCTCTGGTGAAACAATCACCATGTCATACTTCATGGGAAATATGTCTTTTGATCTATCCCTCTCTGGAATAACTCTATCTAATCCGCAAAGCTCTGACATAAGACCATACTTTCCTGGAACACCACCCACCACTCCTGGTCTTAATTTTTTTGAATCTTGAACCATGAAACAAGTTCCATCTGGAGTAAATCCTATTACCATGTTTGGTCCATCAATACATAGGGGTCTAAGTGACTGTTTAATTAATGCCAATGCTTCTTTATCAGGTCTTGTTTCAATTTCGCTCCATTTAAGTGGAGTAATCACATCTTTATAATAATGAATTGGGAAACCGAGTTTTTTATTTATGTAATGAAGTATGTGACAGAAAACCTCACTGTCTGAATTATACCCCATGTATCCTGGAAAGCCCCTGCTCATTAGAAACTCTCTTATTGGAACAAATGCTGTGTTTTCACCATTGGTCATCGTGCAGTAACCTTGAAGGAAAAAAGGATGACAGGCATAAAGATAAATCTGATAGTTGGTGTTTTGTCTTCCTTGTGCAAAAATTATCTTTGCCTTTAAATTATCCCTGTCAAGTCCGAGAAACTCAGCAATCTGAAGCGGATCACCAACTTCCTTAATAGTTATTACATCAGGATAGAAGGAGAAAACGAAAATGGATTCATCTGATTCTCCCATCTTCCTTAGAGCAAGACGAGTATTCATGAGAAGTTGTTCCTTTTCCTCAAAGGGTTTATCTTTCCATTCATCGGGATAGTCATAGGCTGCTGCAAAATAGAAATCTCTTGGCACTATTCCTCTGACTGGCTTAATCTTAGGTCTCCATCTATAGAGAAGTTTAAATCCCAATTCATCCATGTAGCTATCAAGAACTTCTCTACCCTTTTTTGAACAAATCCCCGATAATATTGGATATTCCTTTAGATCCTTAAATTCTCCACCTAAATTTTTAAGTGTTAACCCAAGACCAGAACCATCATGCCCTTCTTTCATTGTTTCAAGGGCAAGAATATTCTCCATTGGTGAAAAATATTTTGACGAGGTAACAGCAACTAATCTACACATTAATAGTCTCCCTTCGGCAAATGTTTACCATATCTTTATCTTTTAGAATATATCATATTTACAATTTTGTCAATCTTTAACCTTTTTATTTAAAATTCCATATGGTAAATCAAAGATGAATGTTCATATTGGAAATATAGAAACTGAAATTCTATTTAGATGAAACTTTAAATACTTTAACAGGATTTTCTTTTCCCTTCAATGAAATAAATCCAAGTTCTTCAAAATTTATTGAACTGGGAAATTCAACGGCGATCTTTTCTTTGATTTTTTCAAAGGTAAACTCAGAAATCAATATCTCCGAGTTAAACTGTTTATTCAAGCTCTCCAACCGACTTGCCAAATTAACTATATCACCAATAACTGTATAATCCATTTTTTTACCTTCTACTCCAATATTTCCAACAATTACCTCTCCTGTGCTTATACCGATGCCAA
This sequence comes from Thermodesulfovibrio sp., assembly GCA_025060625.1. Lineage (GTDB taxonomy): Bacteria > Nitrospirota > Thermodesulfovibrionia > Thermodesulfovibrionales > Thermodesulfovibrionaceae > Thermodesulfovibrio. Next base: position 9,857 of record JANXBR010000034.1, on the reverse strand, counting down.
TTCTCAGAGTAGGCTTATTTTCTATCTTCCATTTTTCACATAAATTTCTCAGTTTACTAATCATTTCAAGAGCGCATTTTAGAGCTCTCTCTGGATGGTCGCTTTGTGGAATGGGAGCTCCCCAAAAAACCATTATAGCATCGCCAATAAACTTATCAAGTGTACCATCCCATTTAAAGACAGTCTCTACCATTGCACTAAAGTATTCATTAAGAATCTCAACCACTTGTTCTGGAGGAAGTTTTTCAGAAAGTGCTGTAAAGTCTCTAATATCAGAAAATAAAACTGTTACCTCTCTTCTTGAACCTCCAAGTTTTGCCATTGAGGGATTTTTGATAAGCTCATCCATAACTTTCTGGGTTACATAACTTGAAAATATCCTTTTTATCTCTCTTACTTCCTTTTCAGAGAGAGTATATCGTATGGTGGTTAGAACTAAAAATTGAAAGACCAGATTTCCTGAGATATAAACAACAGAGAGCCACTTTCCATTTATGAATAAAACATAGGATAGGAAAATAAAAATCATAATTAGAAATAAAAGTACAAAAAAAGAGTATCCTGCTTTCAGTCGTATATAAAAAACTATGCTTATTAATCCTGATAAAAGGATTAATAGCAATACCACAAAGTTAGAGACTGGTAATATGATTTTACCCTCCATTAAAGCAGCAATAACATTTGCATGTTTCTCAACTCCTGGCAAGGCTGCACTTGTGGGAGTTACTTTTAAATCATAAATACCCACCGCAGTCGCTCCAACTATAACAATCTTATTTTCAATATCTTCTCTTTTTACTTTATTTTCAAGAATATCAACAATTGAAAGATACTTAAAGGTTTCATTTCCTCCATAGTAGTAAATTAGTACTCTACCCCATGAATCAGTTGGAATATATCTTTTTCCGAGATAAATCCCCCTGGTTGCATCAACAACCCTCTTTTCAGGAGGAATACCAAGATAAATTGAAACAGTTTTAAGTGAGAGTGATGGTATCAGATATCCGTAGTATTCAATGAATAAAATTTCCCATCTTATAGTTCCATCTTTGTCTGGAAATGCATTAATATGTCCAACTGCAGCTGCATTTTCATTAAAAATTTTTTCACTGGCAAGCAAATCTTTTGCAGAAATAGGAAAATACTTTTCAAAACTCTGTGAGTTTAAAACATTAAATGCAGATGAGGCTATTAATGGGTTTTCTGGAGATACTTTGTTATAAAAAAAAACAACAGGTAAGACAACATTTCCTGCTCTATTCATACTATCCGCCAATACTTTATCATTTTTTTCAATTTCACTGAGGATAATATCAAGGGCAATAACAGAAGCATCAAACTCTGATAGTTTATCTATAAGATTTGCTAAAATATCTCTACTCCATGGCCATCTTCCAAGTTTTTCAATGGATGCTTCATCTATCGCAGCAATAACTATATTCTGTGGTGGAGTTTCCTGCCCGCGGATATTAAAAAATAAATCATAAACTTTCATATCAATAAGTTCAAAAGGATAGGGTTTTACGAAAAAAAGAAATATAAAAATAGCCATTATGATAATGCTTACAAAGATCTCTCTCTTTTTCAAAAATAGAGATTCTCCAGAAAGCCTTTTTTTATTCATTAAATCCTTATTAATTCTCCACCCTTGAGAATATTTATTTTGTAATTTAAGTATCTCTTCAGTTCTCGCTCAATTTTTTTCTTGTAAAGAGGCTTTATATGTGTTATAAAAATTTTCTCTGGTTTATTTTTAAATAGTTTGAGTTCTTCAAATAAAAGTTCTGCTGTAAGATGACCTGTTTTAATGGCAAGCTCTCTCATTTTATTGGGCATGGAAACCTCAATGATTAGGACATTTATATTTTTATCTGATATTTTTTTCCAAGTCTCGTTAAAAGGACCTGTATCTCCTGTATAGAAAAAACTCTTTCCTTCCTTCTCAACAAGAAAACCAACTGCTGCAACAGTGTGATTCATTCTGTAGGCAGTTATTTTATATCCATCTATCATGATTTGGTTTTCCTCATGAATTATCTTCAAATTGAGAATAGAGTTCTTAACATCTGGAATAACTGTAAAGTCTGGCCAAATTCTGTAATTAAGTAAATGCTTTTTTATGTCATCAATAACTTCTTTTATTGAATAAATATTTATCCTTTTGGGTTTACCACTCAAAATTATGTTATCAGCAAGGAAGGGAATATCTCTTATGTGATCTAAATGAGCATGGGTTATGAATATGTGCTCTATTTTTTGTTGAGCTGGAAAACTTAAAGAACCAGTAACTCCGCCTGCATCAAAAAGTATTTTGTCATTTAAAAGAAAGGACGACAGATGATATCCGGGAATATCAGAACCTGATGCGCCAAGAACCCTTATTTTCATTTTTTTATTATCCTTCCAAGCACTCTTTTAAAGGCATCAACAATTTTGGGATCAAATTGAGTTCCTGATTTTTGCTCTATTTGAGCTACAGCTTCATCTGTGGAGAGAGCCTTTCTATAAGGTCTGTCAGTAGTCAACGCATCAAAGTTATCAGCCACTGAGATAATTCTTGCAATTAGAGGAATTTCTTCACCTTTTAACTGATCTGGATAACCTGTTCCATTGAAGTTTTCATGATGGTGTCTTACTCCAGGAATTATATCTTTAAGTTGTTTTAAATGTTGAAGTATACTTGAACCATATATAGCATGATTTTTTATTATTGTATACTCTTCATTGGTAAGTTTATCTTTTTTGAGCAGTATTTCATCTCTTATACCAATCTTTCCTATGTCATGAAGGATTGCTGCAAGTCTCAAATTTTCAAGTTCATTTTTGTTTAGTCCAATCTCTTTTGCTATTTCTGTACTGTATTCCATAACTCTCCTGGTATGACCTCCTGTGTAAGGGTCTCTTTTTTCTATGGTGTCTGCAAGGGCAAAAACAATAGCATAAAAGGTTTCTCTTAGTTCTTCATAAAGTCTTGCATTTTCTATTGCTACGGCAATCTGACTGGCAAGAGCTCTCAATAATCTGAGATCATATTCATTAAATACTGAGTCTCGTTTATTTATGGCTTGAATTACACCAACCATTTTATCTTTAATCATTACAGGCAGACAAATCATATTTTTTGTTATAAAACCTGACTTTTGATCAACATTTTTGTAAAATCTTGGATCCTTCTGGACATCATTTACTATGACTGCTTCCCTTTTTTCAGCAACCCATCCAGCAATACCTTGCCCTTTTTTAAGTCTTATCTGTTTTACCATGTCTGCTTTCTCTCCCAATGCTACATCAAAATATAGTTCTTCCTTTTCTTGATCATAAAGAAGAAGACTCCCTGCCTCACAATTAACGAGTCTAACTGCTGCCATGGCTGCTCTCTTCTTTATTTCTTCAATATCAAGAGAGGAATTAATCAAAGTGGAAAATTCAAGAATCTGTTTAAGATGTTCCAAAAGAATTTCTTTTTCCATCAATCTTTATATTTCTCTTTTATTTCAATAATTTTTTCAATGTTATCAAGAAAAATATCAACAATTTCGGGATCAAAAGCTTTTTCTCTCATTATTTCCATATATTTTATAGCCTCTTCAATGCTCCATGATTCTCTTTCACCTTTATCGGTTGTGAGAGTATCAAAGTTATCAATAACGCTTATTATTCTTGCCCATATTGATATTTCCCTCTCTTTTTTCCCAAAGGGATATCCTCTACCATCCCATCTCTCATGATGCTCAAGAGCTATTATTGCTGCCATTTGAAGAAGTTCGCTTTCTTCGTCAAAAAGAAGCTCATATCCAATTATTGGATGTTTTTTCATAATTTCCCACTCATCAGGGTCAAGTCTGCTGGCTTTCTGTAGAATACTATCAGGAATACCAATTTTTCCAATATCATGCATCGTTGAAGCTAACATAAGGAGTTCACATTTTTCCTCTTCTATACCAAGTTTTTCAGCAAGTAAATTTGAAATGAGACTTACTCTCAAGAGATGATTTGGACTTTCTGGGTCTTTATATTCGGCAGCTTTTGAGAGTTTTATAAGAGCTTTTTTATGCAATGATTTAATCTTTTCATAAAGCATTTGCGTCTCTATTACAGAACCAGCAAACTCTGCAATTAGTTTCATTAATTTTATATCCATGTTTTTGAAGTTTTCTTTTTTATTTATTGCCTGATATACACCAATAATTTTTCCTTTTGAATCAAAAATTGGCACTGCAAGAATGTTTTTTGTTTTGTATCCTGAGATTTTATCTATTTCTGGATTAAAAAACTTACTTTTGTAAGCATCCGATGTAACATAGTATTTGCCTTTTTTAACAACATAACCTGCTATTCCGGAAGTAATCGGCATTCTAATCTCTTTTACACCATGAGCAAAGATGGTAAAAAGTTCCCTTTTCTTTTCATCTACCAGAAAGAGACTACAACGGTCAACTTCAATTATATCCTTTGCGAGATTTGAAAGAATACTTATGAGGTTGTTTAGATTTTTCTCCCTTGATATTTTACCTGCAGCTTTAAGTAATATCTCAAGTTTATCCATTAGTCTTCAACCGTTACCCTTAAAACTTCCTCAATACTCGTAATTCCTGAAATTACCTTTCTTATTCCAGACTGTCTCAATGTGAGCATACCAACTTTTATTGCTTCCTTTTTAATATCATTTGCTGAGGCTCCTGTTAGAATAAGTTCTTTAATCTCATCTTTTATCGGCATGACTTCATAAAGAGCTACTCTTCCGCGATATCCTGTTTGATTACATTCAACACATCCTTGAGGTTCATATATTTTTAAACTATTAAGTGATTCTGTTGGAAATCCAAGTTTGATAAGGGTTTCTTTTGAAATTTCCTGCTCCCTTTTACAGTTATCACATAATTTTCTCACAAGTCTCTGTGCAACAATGAGTATGACTGATGATGCAATTAGAAAAGGCTCTATTCCCATATTGATTAGCCTTGTAATAGTGCTTGGTGCATCATTTGTATGAAGCGTGCTCAAGACAAGATGTCCTGTAAGAGCTGCCTTTATTGCTATCTCTGCTGTTTCAAAGTCTCTTATCTCTCCCACAAGAATGATATCAGGGTCTTGTCTTAAAAAAGACCTTAGTATCTGTGCAAAGGTTCTTCCAATTTCTTCTTGAACCTGAACCTGTGTAATTCTTGGAAGGGTATACTCAACAGGATCTTCAACAGTAACAATGTTTACTTCAGGTTTTCTAAGTTTCATTAGTGATGAATAAAGAGTGGTTGTTTTACCAGAGCCAGTTGGACCTGTAACAAGTATCATTCCGTAGGGCTTACTGAGTGCTTCAAGGAAAAAATTGAGAGACTCTTCTTCAAAACCAAGCTTTGTAAGATCAAGCTGGAGTGAGCCTTTTTCAAGAACTCTTAAAACGATTTTTTCACCAAATATTGATGGAAGAGTTGATACTCTAAAATCAACCTCTTTTTTACCTATCTTCATCTTTATTCTTCCATCCTGAGGCAGTCTTCTTTCTGAGATATTCATATTTGACATAATCTTAATTCTTGTAATGAGTTTATTTTTGAGTTTTGTCGGAATTGTTAAAATATCATGAAGTATTCCATCTATTCTATATCTAACATAAATATTGTCTTCAAAGGGCTCTATGTGGATATCACTTGCTCGCTTTAATATGGCATTGGCAATGATCTGATTAACCAGTCTAATTAATGGAGCATCTGCCTCGGTGATAATAGCCTGTTCTTCCTCTTCTGTATTTGTTAAAGTTGGTTCCTGAATAGCACTTTCTACAAGTTCATGCACTGTTTCCTTGCTGTAGACTTCAGAAACTTCCTCCCCAAAAAATTGATTTATCAAACCTTTGAATTCAGAGTCCTTTCCTACATAAAGGAGAATTTTAAAACCACTTAAAAAGAACTTAAGCTGTTCCATTATTATATCATTTGCTGGATCAGTGGTTAATACTTTAATTACATTCCCCTCTCTTGAAAAGGGTAAAACTTTATATTTCTTTACTATCTCTTCTGGAAGCAACTTAATTACTGAGGAGTCTATTTTATTGGATTCAAGCTTAAATACAGGATAACCATATAGTTCACTCATAGATGAAACAATCTCATCCTCTGTTATATAACCCAATTTTATGAGAGCTGCTCCAATCTTAATTCCTTCAATCTTTTGAAGTGCCTGAGCATCAATAAGCTGTTTTTCAGAAATTTTACCTTTCTTTAAAAGGAATGCCCCAATGGTCATTTTCTCTGATGTTAATTTCACTGACATTTTAAAGTAATATAGCATAGTATGGAAGTTGTGTCAAAACTTATTAAACCTGCTATGTTATACTATTTTAATTAATGAAAATTAGGGAGGCAAAGTGGTAAGAGTTAGATTTGCACCTTCTCCTACAGGACATTTACATATAGGCGGAGCAAGAACTGCGCTTTTTAATTGGCTTTTTGCAAGGCATCACAATGGTAAATTTATTTTAAGAATTGAAGATACTGATAGGTCTCGTTCTACTGAAGAGTATATTGAATCAATAATTGAAGCAATGCAGTGGCTAGGACTTGACTGGGATGAAGGTCCTTTTAGACAAACTGATAGGATAGAAATATACAGAAAATATGCCTATAGACTTCTTAATGAAAATAAAGCCTATCGTTGTTATTGCACTCCAGAGGAGCTTGAAGAAAGAAGACAAAAAGCCATGAAAGAAGGAAAACCACCAAGATATGACCGTAGATGTAGACAAATAGGAGAAGTTCTTGATAAGCCATTTGCTATAAGATTTAAGATGCCTCTTGAAGGGGAGACAGTTGTAGATGACCTTGTAAAAGGTAAAGTTATCTTTAAAAACAGCGAAATAGAAGATTTAGTAATACTTAGAAGTGATGGAACACCTACTTATAACTTCTGCGTTGTTGTAGATGACTTTGAAATGAGAATAACTCATGTAATAAGGGGAGAAGATCATTTAAATAATACACCAAAACAGATACACATCTATCATGCCTTAGGTATTAATCCGCCTCAATTTGCTCATATTCCAATGATTCTTGGAGCAGATAAAGCTCGGTTAAGTAAAAGGCATGGTGCCACATCTATTTTGACTTACAGAGACGAAGGATATCTTCCTGAGGCTTTAATAAACTTTCTTGCAAGGCTTGGTTGGTCCTATGGAGATAAAGAAATATTTACAAGGCAAGAGTTAATAGAATACTTCAATCTTGAACAAGTTGGCAAAGCAAACGCAATCTTTAATGCAGAAAAACTTCTATGGCTTAACAGCGAGCATATAAAGCTTACCCCAGAGGAAAGACTTTTTGAACTTGTGAAACCTTTTTTGATAAAAGAAGGATATTTAAAAGAGGTAGAAATCTTAGATATAAACTGGGCATGCAAAGCTATAAAATCACTTAAAGAAAGATGTAGAACACTTAAAGAACTTGCTCATGCCATGAGATACTATATTCTTGATTATATTGAGATAGATCCAAAAGCTCGGGAAAAATATATAAACTCTGATACAATTCCGATTCTCAGAGAGGTAACCGAAAGACTTTCTAAAGTTGAAGATTTTACTCAAGACAATATTGAAAAAATCTTTATGGATATTGTTAATGAAAAGGGATTAAAACTCGGTCAAGTTGCTCAGCCCGTAAGAGTTGCAATAACAGGAAATACTGTAAGCCCAAGTATTTACGAAGTATTAGAGATAGTCGGTAAAGAAAAGGTAATAAAAAGACTAAGGAGGATTATAGATGGCACTTGATGAAAAGTTACTTGAAATAATTGTATGTCCTAAATGTAAGGGAGACCTAATATATGAGCCTGAAAAGGAAAGACTTATATGTAAAAACTGTTCAGTCTACTATCCTATAAAGGATGATATTCCAATTCTTCTCATAGAAGAGGCTATTCCTATAGAAGAAAAAAAGAGGTATAATTACTCTAATGAGTGAAGCTACTACTGATTATAATATCAAGAAGCAAAGCAGAATCCATTATACGGGAAATATTATCTTAGTTCATTAAACAAAATGAACGAAGGGCAAGACAGTTATCTTTAATTGAGAGAATGATTAGGATTGAAAAGGAACTAAAAGCATTAAGAGAGACAGAAATAGCAAAAGCAGAGGCTTTTGATAAACGATTAGAAGGTCTCCACAGAGAAATGAACACAAGATTTGAAGCATCTAAAAAAAGATTTGAGGCAATAGAAAAAAGATTAACATTAATGCAGTGGTTTATGGGAGTAGGCTTTACATTTATAAGCATAATAATTGCTATCTTTGGATTAATCCAAAGATAATCAGTAGTGATATCTCTTTCCGTGAATAATCGTCATTGCTCTGTAGAGTTGTTCAAGTAGTAGAAGTCTGCTTAATTCATGAGTAAAAGTCATTTTTGAAAAGGAAAGCTTAATTGATGCAGCATTATAAACAACATCATTTACACCATAGACACCTCCTATAACAAACTGATGGATACTTCTTTTTTTGATTAGCTCAGCAAACTGAAGGGAATCAAGCATTGTACCTTCCCTATGAAGAAGTATAAAATCGCCTCGCACATTATTTATTATTTGTTTTGATTCTTCCTCTGTAATCTTTTTTATATCGCCATGTCCCTCCTTTAATTCAATAATTTCGATCTTGGCAAAGGGACTAATCATTTTAAGGTAGTGAGACAATCCTTCTTTTATGAATTTAGATTTAATCTTGCCGGGCTGATATATTTTTATTCTGTACAAGTTTTATTCCATCATTTTTAATAGATCTTCGTAAGATATGGTTTTTACTCCAAGAGCCTTAGCTTTTTCAAGCTTACTTCCAGGTTCTTCCCCTACTACAAGATAGTCTGTTTTTTTAGAAACCGATGAAGAGACCTTTCCACCCGCCTTTTCTATCATCTCCTTTACTTCTTCTCTTGGTTTTGGAAGAGTTCCTGTTATTACAAAGGTTAATCCATCTAAAGGAGAAGGTTTTCTCCTTTCCTCATAATCAGGATTTTCAACTTTAAGTCCGAGTCTCTTTAATTCTTCTATTGCTTTAAGATTTTCCTCATTATTGAAAAATTGCTCAATTGCTTTGGCGGTTTTTTCTCCGATCTGGGGGATTTGGACTAACTGCTCTGCCTTTACATAATACAAATCTTCAAGGCTTCTAAAATGCTTTGCAAGAAGCTTTGAGGCATACTCTCCTACTTGACTTATTCCAAGAGCATAAAGAAATCTTGAAAGAGTAGTTTTTTTACTTTTTTCTATTGCTTCAATCAGCTTTCTTGATGAAACTTCTGCAAATCCAGGAAGTCCTTTAAGGTCTATTTGTCTTAGTTTATATAAATCTACGAAGCTTTTTATAATTCCTCTACTGTGTAGAAGTTCAACTGTTTTATCACCCAATCCTTCAATGTTCATTGCTCTACGAGATGCAAAGTGTTTTATGCGCTCTTCAACCTGAGCAGGACAGTTAAAGTTTATACATTTAACAGCCACCTCTCCAGGTTCTCTCACAGTTTTTGATCCACAAACTGGACAAGCTTCAGGTATCTTTGGTTTTATTTCACTACCTGTTCTTCTGTCAACAACAACTCCAATAATATGAGGTATAACCTCTCCAGCTCTTTCAACAATAACATAATCTCCGACTCTTATATCCTTTCTTTCAACTTCATCCCAGTTATGCAAAGTTGACCTTGATACAGTAACTCCTCCAATCCTTACAGGTTCAAGGATTGCAACAGGTGTTATAACTCCTGTTCTTCCTACACTGGCAAGAATTTCTTTAAGTTTTGTTATTCCCTGATGAGCTGGATACTTATAGGCAATAGCCCATCTTGGTTCACGGGTTTTACTGCCAAGTCTT
>JANXBR010000033.1 GCA_025060625.1 Thermodesulfovibrio sp. | reverse complement strand
GATCCACATTAATCTTCCATGGCATAAATATACCCTCCTTTCATTTTTTAATATAATTATGCAAGTTAGAGGGAGATTTGTAAATCAGAAAAATCCTACAAGGATGTAGGAAAATTCCTACATCTTTAACAAAAACTCAAGTATCGCCTTAGAGGTATGAAGTCTATTTTCAGCTTGATCTAAAACAACACTCTGAGGTCCATCAATGACCTCATCGGTAATCTCTTCTCCTCTATGGGCAGGAAGACAATGCATTACAATTGCATCTTTCTTCGCTTTTCTTAGTAAATCCGAATTTATTTGAAAATTTTTAAACTTCTCAATTTTTTCACTACTATTTTCTTCTCCCATACTAATCCATACATCTGTATATAAAACATCAGCATCAATGACTGCTTCAAAAGGATCATTTAGAAGAGTTACATCAGTTAAAGCCTTAGCTAGTTCAATAGACTGTTTTGATGGCTCATATCCATGAGGAGTAGCAATTGTAATTTTAGCACCCATAAGAGCTGATGCCTCTATAAGTGAATTAGCTACATTGTTTCCATCTCCAATATAAACAATTTTTATTCCTTCTACTTTTCCTTTTTTCTCAAAGATTGTCATCATATCTGCCATTGCTTGACAGGGATGATGGGTATCAGTTAGAGCATTTATTACTGGAATAGTTGACCACTTTGCAAACTCTTCAATTATGCTGTGCGAAAAAGTTCTTATTACTACAGCATTTAAATAACGAGATAGCACCTGAGCAGTATCCTTTATTGTCTCACCCCTTGAGAGTTGTAATTCTCTCTGACTCAGATATATTGGATGCCCCCCAAGATGATAAATTGCTACTTCAAAGGAAACTCGTGTTCTTGTTGAGGGCTTTTCAAAGATCATTCCCACACTTTTGCCAATAAGGGGAGATTTTGAATAGTCTCTACCTGACTTAAGCTCAATGGCTCTATTGATAAGATTCAAAAACTCCTCTCTATTAAGGTCAAATACTCTTAAATAGTCTCTTTTCAATCTGTGACCTCCTTAACAACCTTATCAAATATGGATATTGCCTCGTCTATATCTTCTTTTTCAATAATCAAAGGAGGTGTAAATCTGACTACAGAACCGTCTCCTGCAGTACCTATAAGAAGTCCCTTTTCTATGCATTTATTGACGATTTCTGTAGCAGTAAAGGTGAATTCAACTCCTATGAGCAATCCCAAACCTCTTATCTCTTTTATTTTTTCAGGATACTTTTCTTTTATTAAATTGAGCTTTTTCATAAAGTATCTGGACATTCTTTGGCAATAGTTAAGTAAATATCCATCCTCAAGAATTGTCTCAAGTGTTGCTACTGCTGAGGCACAAGCAACAGGATTTCCACCAAAGGTTGAAGCATGGGTTTTAGGAGCAAAGGCTTTGGCAATTTCTTCTTTTGTCAATATTGCTCCAATTGGTATTCCACCTCCCAGTCCTTTTGCAAGGGTCATGATATCTGGTTCAATTCCAAAATGTTCATAAGCAAATAGCTTCCCAGTTCTTCCAATACCCGTTTGAATTTCATCCAAAATAAGAAGAATCCCCTCTTTATCACAAATTTCTCTTACTTTACTTAAATAATCCATATCAGGAACATTTATTCCTCCTTCAGCTTGAATAGGCTCAAGAATGACAGCGCAAGTTTTTTCATTTATTGCATTAGCTATGGCATCAGCATCATTGAAGGGAACAAATCTTACTCCATCAAGCAAAGGCTCAAATCCATGATGATATTTTTCCTGGCCTGTAACACTAAGACTTCCGAAGGTTCTACCATGAAAGGAATTGTATGTAGAGATAAACTCATATCGCTCTTTACCATATTTACTTTTCATATATATTCTTGCGAGTTTCAGAGCTCCCTCATTTGCCTCTGTACCAGAATTGCAGAAAAATACCCTATCTGCAAAGGAGTTTTTTATTAATATCTTTGCAAGATTAAGTTGAGGCTCAGTGTAATAAAGATTTGATACATGAATAAGTCTTTGAACTTGCTTTTGGACTGCCATTACAACTTTTCTTGGGCAATGACCAAGAACATTTACTGCAATTCCACCAAGAAAATCAAGATATTCCTTACCATTTATATCCCATACTCTTACGTCTCTCCCTTTTCGTAAAACTATGGGATATCTTGAATAAGTGGGAATAAAGATTTTTTCTGAAATTTTTATTATTTCCCTTTCATCCATAAAGATTTATGATACCATAAAAATTGGTGTTAATGGTATAATTTAAAATGTTATTTTTTCTATTTTTATCTCTGTGGAATTTAAGAAATCAGTCTTTTCATATTCTTGAAGTTTATGAATAAAAAGGATATAAGGAAAAAAATGCTTGATATAAGAAACAAAATTAATGAAAACCTAAGAAAGCAAAAGAATGAAAAGATCAGCGAGACCTTTATTGATTTTGTCTTAAAAAATAAGTTTAAATCAGTTCTCCTTTATGCATCTTTTGGAAGCGAAGTAGATACATGGCAAATTTTTCACTTATGTCTTGAAAACTCAATAAAAACAGCTTTTCCAAAGGTAAGTGGATTTCAATTACAACTATACTGGATAGAGAAAAGAGATCAATTTTCTCAAGGATATAAAAATATTCTTGAACCAAAAAATGGCAAGAAGGCTTCAGTTGAAGATATAGAAATTATTGTAGTGCCAGGAGTAGCTTTTGATAAAAGATGTTACAGAATTGGCTATGGCGGAGGATTTTATGATAGACTTCTTTCTTTAAGAAAAGGCAAAGCTATTGGATTAGCATACGAAGAACAAATATTAGAACAAATTCCTACTGAATCTCATGACATCAGGATGGATATGATAATCACTGATGAAAGGATTATAAGCTGTGTTTGATAGAAAAAAGATAGAAGATGGCATAAGGCTTATTTTAGAAGGCATAGGCGAAGATGTTGAAAGACCTGGAATTAAGGATACCCCGGTTCGTATTGCCAGAATGTGTGAGGAAATCTTTAGAGGTATGCTTCCTCCAGATGAAGACTTACTAAAGTGTATTGAAGGTGAAACCCATGATGAGATGGTATTGATAAAGGACATTCCATTTTACTCTATTTGTGAACATCATCTTCTCCCATTTTTTGGAAATGCTCATATTGCCTATATTCCTGATGGAAGAATTGTGGGGCTAAGTGAACTTCCTAAGGCTCTTGATTATCTTTCTAAAAAGCCTCAGGTTCAGGAAAGACTAACAAGTCAACTGGCTAATTTATTAATGGAAAAACTTAAACCAAAAGGCTGTATGGTTATTATTGAGGCAGAACATTTATGTATGAGCATGAGAGGTATAAAAAAGCCTAATTCAAAAACAATTACCTCAGCTGTACGAGGTATCTTCAGAAGAAGTCAAGCAACAAGACAAGAAGCACTGGAGTTAATTAAAAGAAAGGATAAATAAATGAGTGCAAAAATTATTGATGGTAAAAGCCTTTCTTTAAAAATTAAGGAAGAATTAAAGAGAGAAGTTCAAGACTTAAAGAATAAAGGAATTAATCCAACTCTTGCTGTTGTCCTTGTGGGTGACAATAAAGCCAGTCAAAAATATGTATCTTTCAAAGAAAAAGCCTGTAAGGAACTGGATATACAAAGTCTTGTTTTCAGATTCCCTGAAGATACAGAAGAAATAAGTTTAATAAAAGTTATTGATGAGCTAAATGAGAATTCTCAGGTTAACGGTATTCTTATACAACTCCCTCTCCCTAAGCATTTAGATCAAAATAGAGTTTTAGAAAGAATAAATCCTTTAAAAGACGTTGATGGTTTTACTCCCTTTTGCCTTGGAAGACTGCTAACTGATAATCCATTGTATATACCCTGTACTCCTAAAGGCGTTATTCGTATGCTTGATGAGTATGGAATAAATTTAGAAGGCAAACAAGCTGTTGTTATAGGAAGAAGTATTATTGTTGGCAAACCTCTTTCTTTACTCCTTTTAAAAAGGAATGCTACTGTCACAATATGTCATAGTAAATCTGTGAATCTACCAGATATAACAAAGAAAGCTGATATATTATGTATTGCCATAGGAAAAGAGAACTTTATCAACTCTAATATGATTAAAGAAGGTGCAGTTATTATTGATATTGGAATAAATGTTACAAATTCCGGGAAGGTGGTTGGAGATGTTAATTTTGAGGAAGTTAGAAAAAAGGCTTCTTATATTACACCTGTGCCAGGAGGAGTTGGACCAATGACCATAGCAATGTTAATGGAAAACACTCTTTATGCAGCTAAGCTTCAGCATAAGGTACTTAAATGATTATAACGAAGAAGAAGAATATAAAAGATATTGAAAGTTTCATTGAAGAATTTAAAAGCTTTTTTCTTATTGGTTGTTCTGAGTGTGCTACCTTATGTGGCACGGGAGACGAAGATGCTATATTGAATTTTAAAGAATGGCTTGAGAGTCAAAATAAAAAAGTAACTGGATGGATAATTGCAAAAACAGGTTGTCAGATACTGGGGACAAAAAGACAACTTGGTGAATACAAAGAAGCTATAAAGGAAGCTCAATGTATCATAGTGCTTTCCTGTGGAGCAGGAACACAAACTATTACAGAATTTTTTAAAGAAAAACCTGTTATACCATTAAATGATACTCTTTTTATTGGCAATATGCGAAGATTCAGAGAGTTTGAAGAAAAATGTCGTGCCTGTGGAGAGTGTTTTATAGCCGTTACTGGTGTATGTGTTGTTACTCTTTGTCCAAAGTCAATGCTCAATGGTCCATGTGGTGGATATAAAGATGGTAAATGCGAAGTTAATCCTCTTAGAAAATGTGCCTGGACAATCGCTTATGAGATATTGGAAAAAAGAGGATTTGTTGAAAGATTTTATGAGGAAATTCTTGGACCTAAGGATTGGTCAAAGGCTAATTCACCAAGAGAACTAAGGAATAAAGAAAGATGAGCAATCTTAAGAAGAAATTAATGAATGGAGATTTTGTATTTACCGTAGAGATTACTCCACCAAAAGGTCCTGATATAACATCAATGAGAAATAAATTGGAAGAATTAAAAGAACTTGTTGATGCTGCAAACTTTACCGACAATCCATCGGCAAATATGAGATTATGCTCTATGGCTGCATGTAAGATTTCTTTGGATTTAGATTTTGAACCAGTTCTACAGATGGCTTGCAGAGACCGTAACAGAATTGGTATTCAATCTGACCTTCTTGGTGCCTATGCTATTGGTATAAGAAATCTTTTATTGATGACAGGAGACCATCCAGTCCTGGGTGATCATAAAGAGGCAAAACCTGTTTATGATATAGACTCTTCTGTTCTTGTTAAGTTAGTAAACAATCTTAACAATGGATTAGATATAAATGGAAATAGACTAAATGGTAGGACTGATTTTTTTTATGGTGCTGTAGTAAATCCCAATGCAGAACCATTAATGCCTCAACTAAAAAGGTTTGAACAAAAGTTAAAAATGGGTGCTGAATTTTTCCAAACCCAGATGATATTTGAGATTGAAAAGCTTGAGAGATTTATGGATTATTCAAAAAAATTTAACACAAAAGTTATTGCTGGTGTTGTTATTATAAGAACAAAAAAGATGTTACACTATATTGCAGAAAAAATTCCTGGTGTTGTTGTTCCAAAGTGGTTAATAAATGAGGTTGAGAAATTGAAAGATCATGATGTAGAAAGATTTGGTCTTGATTTAGCAGCCTCACTGATAATTAATATGAAGGAGAAAAAACTTTGTGATGGCGTTCATATAATGGCATTTTCAAGGGTTCAAGAGGTGCGAAACATAATAAATCTAATTAAAAATAGAGTATAGATGGGACTCATTGGAATAACTCCCTTAGGTCAATACTTTGTCAAAAAAGGTGTTATCAATGAAGAACAACTCCTTAATGCCCTAAGGCTTCAAAAGTCAGAAGGAATAAGAATTGGTGCAGCTCTCATTAAGTTAGGTTATATAAATGAAGATCAACTTGTTTATGCTCTTAGTGATATATATGGCTATCCATTGGTTAATCTTTTAAAAACCGATATTGATATTAATGCTTTCAAGCTAATTCCAGAAGAAGTTATAAGAAAATATAAGATTGTACCTTTTTCTAAAACAGGAAATGAGGTTAAGGTGGCAATATGTGAACCATTAAATACTGTTATTGATTATTTAAAATTTTTATTAACTGGATATAATTTGAAGATATACCTTACAAAAGACTCTGAAATTCAAAAAGTTATAGATAGATATATATCAATTGGAGAAAATATTCAAACAAAAGAAACGATGGCAGAGCTTGTAGAGAGCGCTCTTGTTGATATAGTTACATCAGAAGATATTGAAATGAAGGAGGAGAGTGTAAAGGTAGAGGCTCCTATCATAAAACTGGCTAATAAGATAATCATAGATGCCCTAAAAGTTAGAGCAAGTGATATTCACATAGAGCCCAATGAAAAAGGAATCAATGTCAGATATAGAGTAGATGGTGTACTTCAAAATACTCTGAGTTTACCCTATAAGATTAAAGGACCATTAATTACAAGGTTTAAAATAATGGCTCATCTTGATATCTCAGAAAAGAGACTTCCACAGGATGGAAGAATAAAATTAAAAATTTCAGGTAAAGAGGTAGACTTTAGAGTATCAACCCTTCCAACTATTTATGGAGAAAAGGTTGTTTTAAGAGTACTTGAAAAGGGTTCTTTGCAACTTGATTTGACTAAATTGGGATTTGAAGAAATATCTCTGAGATTTTTTAAAGAAGCAATTGAAAAGCCCTATGGAATGATACTTGTTACAGGACCTACCGGTTCAGGAAAGACAACAACTCTCTATTCAGCCTTGATGAGACTAAACAAGCCAGAGGTAAATATAATGACTGTTGAGGATCCTGTTGAATACAGTTTTTCTGGCATCAATCAGGTGCAAGTAATGGAAGAAATAGGACTTACTTTTGCCTCTGCCCTGCGAGCATTTCTTAGACAGGACCCCGATATTATAATGATAGGTGAAATAAGAGACTTTGAAACAGCAGAGATAGCTGTAAAAGCAGCACTTACAGGACATCTTGTTCTAAGTACTCTTCATACAAATGATGCCGCAAGTACTATAACAAGACTTATAAATATGGGCATTGAGCCCTTTTTAATATCTTCTTCTCTGATTTTAATTGTAGCACAAAGACTGGTAAGAAAACTATGTCCTTATTGTAAAAAAGAAGAGAGATATTTAAAGGAGACTTTAATAAAGTTAGGCTTTCCCGAGGATAAAATTGACAGTATTAAAATATATAAACCACAGGGTTGTTCTGAGTGCAATAACACAGGATACTCTGGAAGAATAGCTCTATATGAAGTTATGCCAATTAAGGATGAAATAAAAGATCTGATTTTAACAGGAGCTCCAGCAGGAGAGATAAAAAAAGCAGCAATAAAACTTGGAATGATAACCCTGAGACAGAGTGGAATTTATAAAGTTATGGAAGGAATAACTTCAATTGATGAAGTAGTTAAGGTAACTTTTGAGGATTAATATGTCTGAAAGAATCTACACAGACTATCTTATTATTGGAAGCGGTGTTGCAGGACTTCGTGCAGCAATTGAACTTGGCAAAAAAGGGAGAGTTCTTGTTGTTACTAAAGACCTGCCAACTGAGAGTTCAACCGAATATGCTCAGGGAGGTGTAGCAGTTGCTTTAAGCGATGAAGATGAGATTGGAGTTCACTTTGAGGACACTATAAAAGCTGGAGACGGACTTTGTAATGAAAAGTCAGTAAAGATTCTTGTGAGCGAAGGACCTGAGAGGATTATTGAGCTAATAAACTGGGGAGCTGAGTTTGATAAAGAAGGTAGTAAGCTTGCATTCACCTTAGAGGCTGCTCACTCAAGGAAAAGAGTTCTCCATGCTCACGGAGACTCAACAGGAAGAGAGATTGAGAGAGTTTTAATAAATAAAGTCTCAACTCTTGAAAAGGTTAAAAAAGCCTCTTTTACAATGGCTGTTGATTTAATATTTGAGGAAGGCAGATGCGTGGGAGCTCTTCTTTTAAAAGATAAGGATATTATTGAATGTTTCTCCAAGGCAACAATTTTAGCAACCGGTGGGGCTGGACAAATCTACTCAAGAACAACTAATCCAAAGGTATGCACAGGAGATGGAATGGCGATGGCTTTCAGAATAGGTGCTTATTTAAAGGATATGGAGTTTGTTCAATTTCATCCCACAGCCCTTTTTGCCTCAGGTGTTCCCGCATTTCTCTTAAGTGAAGCAATGAGAGGAGAAGGAGCACTCTTAAGAAATATCTATGGAGAGGAATTTATGAAGAATTATCATCCACTTAAAGAGTTAGCACCAAGAGATGTGGTATCAAGGTCTATAATATCTGAGATGGTAAGGACCAACTCAAGTTATGTTTATCTTGATATGACCCATCTTGATGAAAATTTTTTGAGGAATAGATTTCCTACCATATATTCCACATGCCTTAAGTTCAACTTTGATATAACAAAAAGACCTATTCCTGTCTCTCCTGCAGCTCACTTTATAATGGGAGGAGTAGAAACTGACATAGATGGAAAAACAAATATTGAAGGACTTTTTGCTGCTGGCGAGGTTGCCTGCACAGGAGTTCATGGAGCAAATAGACTCGCAAGTAATAGTCTACTTGAAGGATTAGTTTATGGATATCGGGCAGCAAAGGGAGCAATTGAATATGTTGAGGATTTGAGAATAAATAATACTTTTCATCGTTATAATTTAGAGAATCATAAAAAATCTTTAGAACTTTATGAGTTAGGGAAAATGAAAGAAGAGTTAAGGCAGACAATGTGGGAGAAAGTTGGAGTAATTAGATGCGGTAAATCTCTCAATGAAGCAAAAGATAAAATTATTCCTCTTTATGAGCGATTAGTTGATGGATTTTATAATGATCCGTTGGCAATAGAACTTAAAAACATGGTTACTGTTGGATTATTAATCACTTATTCAGCATTAGAGAGAAAAAACAGTGTAGGAGCCCATTACAGAACTGATTTTAAGGAAAAATTACCAGGTTGGGAAAAACATCTAAGAGTAATTAAAAAAGACAACTGGTTTGAGATAATTTAGTGGAGGAACTAAATGAAAAGGGCTAAGATAGTTTGTACAATTGGACCTTCCTGTGATAAGAGGGATGTAATTAAAAACATGATAGAGAGTGGAATGGATGTGGCAAGACTAAATTTCTCCCATGGAAGTCATGAGTGGTTTGAAAGTATTATAAAGACAATAAGGGAAGAGGCAAATAAAATAAATAAATCAATTGCTATTTTGCAGGATCTTCAGGGTATAAAGATTAGAATTGGTGAAGTTGAAAATGGTGCAATCCAACTTCGTGATGGAATGCACTTAGAGATTTTTCCTGGAAGTGATGTTTCAAAGGAGAATAAAATCTATATTTCATATCCAACTTTGATAGAAGATGTAAAACCTGGAGAGGAGATACTTATAGATGATGGTATTCTAAAAATTAAAGTAGAAGAAAAACTCAAGGATAGATTAATTGGAAGAGTAATTGAAGGTGGTGTTCTTAGATCCAGAAAAGGCGTAAATCTTCCATTTACAAAAACCTCAATAGGTTCATTTACTCAAAAGGATCAGGCAGATCTTCTTTTTGGAGTTAAAATGGATGTAGACTATGTTGCTGTGTCTTTTGTAAGAGATGCCAATGATATTGAAAAGATAAAAAAATGGGCAAATGAAAAAAATATTAATTTACCTCCACTGATTGCTAAGATTGAGAAAAGAGAAGCATTAACAAATATTAATGAGATCCTTGACTTAGCTGATGGAATAATGGTGGCAAGGGGTGATCTTGGAGTAGAACTTCCACCTGAAGAGGTGCCTTTCTATCAAAAAAAACTCATTGATATTGCCAATCAAAGAAAAAAGATAGTCATAACAGCTACTCAAATGCTTGAGTCAATGAAGGAACATTCAAGACCAACAAGAGCAGAAGCAAGTGATGTTGCAAATGCTGTACTTGATGGAACTGATGCACTTATGTTGTCAACAGAAACAGCTCTTGGAAAATATCCTGTTGAATCAGTAAAAACAATGAGTTCTATTATAGATTTTACCGAAGAAAAATTTTTAGATAAAATATCAACACAGATCAAGGTTAGTAAGTATTTTCCTGAAGCTATAGCTTCTGGAGCAGTTAGAGTAGCTCAGGATATAGAGGCAAAGGCAATTGTTGTTTTTACCCATTCTGGCTTCTCAGCACTACTTATATCTAAGCTTAGACCATTCATGCCAATTGTTGCCTTTACACCTGATGAGAGAGTATACAGAAGAATTTCTCTGATGTGGAATGTAATTCCAAAGTATATTCCCAAAGAGGTTGACATGATAGATAATCTATTTCTGAAAGAAACAGAGAGAGAACTTAAAAATTTAAACCTCGTTAAAGATGGAGATGCCATTGTATTTGTTGCAAGCTCGCCTTTTTTGGGAAATAAAAATGTAGTAAGACTTCATAGAGTTGGCGATCCTCTATAGAATAAGATCTGAGTAAGGATAGTTTTTAAGATAGGTTATAAACTCCTCAACTGCAGGAGAAAGAATGGTATTTTTTGGAAGAATTATATAAAATTCTCTGGTTATTTTACCTTCTTTTAGTTTAAGAATCTTTAAATTACCACAGGATACTTCTTTACGAATTGCCCACTTAGATACAATGGAGACTCCGATTCCTCTCTCAACTGCCTCTTTTATAGAACCAGTACTTCCAAGAATAAGGGAAACATGCAAATCAGAAACACTTATTCCATGATCTGCCAAGAACTTTTCAATTATCACTCTTGTACTTGAACCTTCCTCTCTGATTATGAATGGTTCCTTTACGATGTCATAAAGTGATACTGACTTTTGATTGCTGAGAGGATGATCTGCTGAACAGATAACACAGAGTTCATCGGATATAATTGATTCCACAATGAACTTACTTTTCATAGGAGCTTCAGAGATAATGCCAAAATCTATCATGCTTGAGTTAAGCATCTCAAGAATTTTTTTTGTATTTCCTATTGATATGCTTACTCTAATTTTTGGATGTCTTTTTTTGAAATCAACAGAAACTGCAGGTAAGATATAGTTTCCTACCGTTGTTCCAGCACCAACTTTAACACATCCTTTAATTAATCCTGTTATTTTACTGATCTCTTTTGCAGCTTCAGCATAGAGAGTTAAAATTTCCTTAGCATATCTGTAAAGTATCTCTCCTGCAGGGGTCAAAGCAATGCTGCCTGATGAACGGTCAAAGAGCTTTGTTTCATAAAGTTCTTCAAGGGCTTGAATTTGCAGACTAACAGCAGGTTGAGTTAAATGAATAATTTCAGAAGTTTTGGAAAAACTTTTTGTTTCCGCTACTGTGCAAAATACTTTTAACTTGTGGTCTTCCATAAGCAGATTTATTTTAGCATAAAAAAATCTAATAGGCAAGATAAAATATACCTTGATGCTTGACAATTATAATATGCCTTATTTTATTATAAAAGTAAAATGATAGGGGGCTTAGGTATATGGAGAAAGAAAAGTCAAAACTCATTCAGAGATTTAGAAGAATTGAGGGACAGATAAGAGGACTTCAGAGAATGATAGAGAGTGGGAGAGCCTGTGAAGATATCATAGCTCAGTTTGCTTCAATTAACGGAGCTCTAAAGAGTGCTGGTTTTTTGATTGTAATGCACTA
Source organism: Thermodesulfovibrio sp. (assembly GCA_025060625.1). Taxonomy (GTDB): domain Bacteria; phylum Nitrospirota; class Thermodesulfovibrionia; order Thermodesulfovibrionales; family Thermodesulfovibrionaceae; genus Thermodesulfovibrio. The sequence continues at coordinate 999 of JANXBR010000033.1, read as the reverse complement.
TCTTAATGAATGTCTTATGAGACAGGCCGATTCTGTTGAAAATATTGAAAAGGAAATGGAAAAGGTCATAAAGACCTATATATCTTCTATGTAAGGAGGTATGGCTATGCCATTGTATGAGTACAGATGTAAAGAATGTAAGAGAACTTTTCAGATTTTAAAACCTATAATTAAAAGAGATGAGAAAGAAAAGTGTCCTCACTGCGGTGGTCAAGTAACAGAAAGGTTAATTTCTCAATTTATGAGAACTACTGGAAATTGTAGTGATTTTGTCTATTCTGGGGGTTGAAGAATAAGATAGTCAGCAGTTTGCTGAAGTAGAAAAAATGGTTATTTCAAGATGAGAGTTTCTGGAATTATCATCAACCCTATGTAGTTCTTTATTGATAGGAAATAGGGTAGAAGCAGTTTTTGTGGCTGGCTAATTTTTCATGCCTTTTATCATGGACTAAGAAAAGAGTTTGACCTTTTGCCAAAAAGAGGAGATCTATCTAAAATTATTAAAGTAACTGGAGCATTGATTGGATTTGGTAAGGAACCTCCAGCAGACAAGTATTTACATGAATAGATAATTGCTTATATGGGAATCGAATTGATAATTTTAATTCTCACAACTACAGGCATTATTAAAGTCCTTAAAAATATTGAATGGATAGTGCTTTCACCAACATTATAATCAATTAATACATTAATTCATATCCTAACAGGTTTTCTTCTTTATAGTCGCCTTTTTTTATGAGTTTTAACAGTTTTGTTATTTAAGTCAAACTGTCCACTTCTAAGGAGCATGTTCACAGGGTGGATTGATACAGAGTATGTAAAAAAAGAATTCAATATGGTATGAAAAGGTAAAGATGCACTAAATTTAGGCAAAAAATCATTTTCTTAGTTGTTATCTTAACTTTCAATAAAGTTTAACAGAGTTTTTAACAAAATTTGTTTAATTTTAGAAACTAATTGAATTTTATAATGAAAATATTTATAGTGTGACCAGTCCAG
>JANXBR010000032.1 GCA_025060625.1 Thermodesulfovibrio sp. | reverse complement strand
AGAGAAATAAAGAAAGAATACCTGGCAATTGTCTATGGAGAACTAAAAGGTTCAGGTAAAATAACAACTCCAATAGGAAGAGCAATTCATGATAGAAAAAAAATGTCTACAAAATCAAAAAAAGCTAAAGAAGCAATAACTGAATGGGAAGTAATAAAAAATTTTAAAGGTTATACTCTTGTAAGAGTAAGGATTATTACTGGTAGAACTCATCAAATCAGAGTTCATTTTTCATCAATAGGTCATCCTATTTTGGGTGATAGAACCTATGGAAGAAAAACATTTATTGAAATTGAAAGGAGAAAAATTCCGATACGAAGACAAATGTTACATTCTTTTATAATAGAATTTACTCATCCAATAAAAGGAAACCTTCTTAAATTTGAAGCTTCCTTAACTGAGGACATGGAGAATATTATTAAGATTTTGGAGGATATAGATGAGTTTAAACGGTAAATTACTCAGTGAGATTCTTGAGACTGTTGAAAAAAATTTTATATGTCTAAGATGTGCTGAATGTTGCTATAGATGGGCAGTACCCTTACCTGATGGAACAAAGAAGGAAGAGAATCAAAAATGCCCCTATTTAAGTGATTTATCAGTTAATGATAACCAATGGACAGAGGCTTATTGTAAGATTTATAAAAATCGTCCTGAGGTTTGTCAGAACTTCAAGATAAGTTTTGCCACTATCTGTCCTATCGGTCTCTGGAAATGGTTAAAAATAAAGGAAAATAATTCGGATATCGCACTCCCCAATAGAGTAGAGAAGATTCTACAGTTTATAAAAAAATTTTAAGATATTGCAGTTTCTGGATAATTAAAATTATATTTCTTTTCAATTTTTTGAAAAATATTCTTTTAATTTTCATTCTTTTCAACTTTTCCCAATTCTAAAATCTTATCGTAAATCCAAATCCCAATATAAAATTTCTCAATCTTGCAGGTATTACATCCTTTGATACCTCTCTATATGCTCTTCATAAGTTTTTTTAGGAATTAACTTTTCATATCCATATCAATACGCTAATAAATACAAGAATATATAATTTTCTTTCTCAGGTTTTTTCAAGCAAACATTGAAATTCTAAGAAAATGGAGTCGTTCCATCAAAAAAATGACGTTTTTAATTAAAAGTATTAAAATATTATGTATGAATGAGAGGATTAAAAGGAACACGATATTTATAATGTTTATTTTTATGATTTTTTTTGGTATAGTCATGGATTTGGTATATAGTTTAAAATCAATAAATTTATTAATTTTCAAAAAAAATTCTCTTGTTAAAATTCTGGATTTATTAGCCAATAGTCTAATACAGATTTGTTTGCTAATTTTTATATTGTTAATTTTCATATTTTTTGCAAAAAACTCAGAATACAAATGGAGATTAAAGCAATATGTCTTAATTGGACTACTAACCATAATACTCAGTAGTATTTCTGCAGAAATATTAAGTTTCCTAATAGGTAGAGCAAGACCTGGCATGGGTGAATTATTTACTTTCATAGGACCTAACTTTATAAGTGGTTTTGACTCCTTCCCATCAGTTCAAGCCACAACAACTTTTGCTCTAACAGTTATTACTTCATACTATTTTCCAAAGACAAAATGGATAATCATAGTTATTGCTTCATTGATAGTCCCTCTAAGGGTACTTCTCGGAGCAAATTATCCATTAGATATAATGGCAGGTATAATTCTCGGTATTTTAAATGGTAGATTAATATTGGGTTTTTGGGAGAATCATTTTTTGAAAGATTTTTATAAGTTGGAAAATTTCAATATTAATAATGGCACTAAATTAAATTATTACATATTTTTTGAAAGTGAAAAAAAAGAAAAAATTGCAATTATCAAAAAACTAATAAAAATCAGCGAAAAATGTCATTCTGAAAGTGACTCTCAAGTTAATATTGTTATGAAAAAATCCTATCCAGAGTATGATTTTTTCCAGAACAAATGGTCAACTGTAATAAAAATTCCCTCAGTTGAGTCTTCTCTATATTTTAAAATATTCAGATACTATGGTTTTAGTCAGCTCAGACCAATTGTTTTATATCCATCAAAATCCTATAAGTATTTCAGTGCGACAAAACACTTATCAAAACTTGGTATTAATGCTCCAAAAATATTAGCTTTTGGAGAGATAAGAAAAGGAATCCTGTTAAATAAATGTTTCTTGCTATATGAAGAATCATTTGGAATTCCATTGGATAAAATTTCAAATCTTTCCTATGATTTAATTAAAAAAACTGCAAGATTAATACACAAAATACATAGTTCTGGTATTTATCATGGAGATCTTCGCATCCAAAATATCATCTATGATCAAAGAAATAATACTCTGGGATTTATTGATTTGGACAAATTTAAGATAAGCTATAAATATAACATCCCTTTAATTATAAAGGATATGGGAAAGCTTAATGATCCGAGTCTTAACTTAAGCTGGTTTGGTAGAATGAGATTTTTACTTATCTATATCAAAATGACTAATTCACTATGGAAAAAAAGAAGAAAAATTTTAGCAAGGGTGATCAAATACTCTCATAGGGTATATAAATTTAATTGAGATATGAAGAATTTTGTATCATACACTCTTATCACTTTTTAAATTGGCATTTATCAAAGGTTTAATAAAGCGGATCAACTTGAAAAGCAGGTTTGTAAACTGAGAATATCATCTTTTTGCATCAAAGTAGTAAACTATTTTCTTTGGACTGCTTGTCCATGCTGTTGGATTGGGTTGAAAACTATTATCCCAAGAGCTTTCTTCTGGTATACTACTTAATACTCCATTTGAGCCTATTACTCTACCTCGCTCACCGTCTAAGACTCCATCTATAGAAATATCAAGAGCTTCTGCAAATATTATAGCTTCATCATTGAAGGCTTCACTGCAGTCTGGTTTACTGTAACATATACTCATAAAATTTCTCATACTGTCATTGCCAAAAAAGACATAAAAAACATAAGAACCAACTGTTATTTTGTTTTCTGCATTATTGGACGAACCCTCATATGGAGGATTGATGAAATTAGCATTTAATAAATCGTCCTTTACATTTCCTGAACCAATTAATCCTCCCAAATTTGCACCTGCAAATCTTCCCTTTCTGTCCAAATGATTCCATTGAGCGAGTTCCCATGCTCTCACTTTACTAATAAACTGTTTTGTTCGTGCACTATTGATTAGGTCCCGCCCTTTTATTACAACTCCAATAATAATTCCTATAATGACCAAGACAATTGCTAACTCAATTAAAGTGAAACCTTTATGGTTTTTGATCTTTTCCATAAAAATTCACTTTAAATAATTAATAGTTTAAAATTAGTCTAATGAATAAGTCAACATAAAGCCCCTTTATTTTCCTTAAGCTTTTTTAGAACTTACAGGAAAATTTATTAGATAATGCTCAAGAAACATATCAAAGTGAAAACTGTAAAAGGTATGTGTTATAATTTTAAGATTTTATAATAACAAGCGGAGGTGTTAAGGTGAAAATTTATTATGATGTTGATGTTAATACTGATGTTCTTAAAGGTAAAAAAATTGCAATAATTGGTTATGGAAGTCAGGGTCATGCCCATGCTAATAACTTAAAAGACAGCGGCTTTGATGTTATAGTAGGTGTAAGAAAAGGAAAAAGTTGGGAAAAAGCTGAAAATGCAGGACTTACTGTGATGACTGTTACTGATGCTTCAAAAGTTGCAGATATTATAATGATCCTCACTCCTGATGAACTTCAGGCAGATTTATATAAAAATGAAATAGAGCCAAATATAAAAAAAGGTGCCTTTCTTGCCTTTGCTCATGGGTTTAATATTCACTTTGGACAGATAGTGCCTTCTCCCGATATTAATGTATTCATGGTTGCACCAAAAGGACCAGGACATCTTGTAAGGAGTGAATACTTAAAAGGTATGGGAGTGCCATGTCTTATGGCAGTTTATCAGGATCCTTCAGGAATAACTAAGGATGTTGCCCTTGCTTATGCAGTAGGCATTGGTGGTGGTAGAGCTGGAATTATAGAGACAACATTTAAAGATGAGACAGAAACAGACCTCTTTGGAGAGCAAGTGGTTCTTTGCGGAGGACTAACATCTCTTATAACAGCAGCTTATGAAACCCTGGTTGAAGCAGGATATCCACCAGAGCTTGCCTATTTTGAATGTCTCCATGAAGTAAAGCTTATTGCAGACCTAATATACGAAGGCGGAATCTCTACAATGCGATATTCAATTAGTAATACTGCCCAATATGGAGACCTTACAAGAGGACCGAGGGTTATCAATGATTCTGTAAAGGCTGAGATGAAAAAAATTCTTAATGAAATACAAAGTGGAGTTTTTGCAAGAGAATGGATCCTTGAATGCAAGGTAGGTAAGCCAACTTTCAATGCTCTTACGAAAAAAGGAGAAGAACATCCAATTGAGAAAGTTGGGGAAAAATTGAGAGCTATGATGCCCTGGCTTAAGAGTTCAAAGTTGGTGGATAAATCTAAAGCATGATTAGAAAAGAAGGATTACCCTATATAGGTGGAGCTTTATTTTTAAGCTCCTTTTTTTATCTATTAAGGCTTGAACCTTTAACAATCGCTTTTGTGATTCTAAGTCTATTTTTTCTCTATTTCTTTCGCGATCCTGAGAGAACAATACCTGCAGACCCAAATGTGGTAGTTTCTCCAGCAGATGGAAAAATAATATCAATAAGGCAAAATAGCATTGGTCTTTGTCCCGAAGAGTATACAGAGATAAGTATTTTTATGTCACCCTTTGATGTACATGTAAACAGAATACCTTTTGATGGTATAGTTAAGAAAGTGGTTTATACTCCTGGAAAATTTTTCTCAGCCTTTAAAGAAAGAGCTTACAGAGAAAATGAAAATATAAAAGTAACAATTAAAACTCAGCATGGCGATATAGTTGTTAGGCAAGTTGCTGGTATTATCGCAAGAAGAGCTGTTTGTTGGATTAAAGAAGGAGACACTCTACATAAAGGCGAAAGATTTGGTATGATTAAGTTTAGTTCCAGAGTTGATATATGTTTACCTTCTTCTTTCAAAATATTGATAAAAGAAGGAGATAAAGTTAAAGCTGGTAAAACTGTAATCGCTTCTTTGTAAGAGTGAAATGATTAAATTAAGAAGAAATAAAAAACTTAGAGATTCTGACAAGAAACCTGCAAAGGGTGTTTACATACTTCCAAATGCACTAACTCTTTGCGGTTTATTTTTAGGATTTTATGCCATACTTTCAGCAATAAATGGAAAATTTATTCATGCAGCATGGGCAATTATTTTGGCTAACATATTTGATGGACTTGATGGTCTCGTAGCAAGACTTACAAAAACAACAACAAAGTTTGGTATTGAACTTGACTCTCTTTCTGATCTTGTCACATTTGGAGTAGCTCCTTCAATTCTTATGTATAAATTTGTTCTTGATGATTTTGGAAGAATTGGATTTGCAGTATCCTTTCTATTTGTTGCCTGTGGTGCATTAAGACTGGCAAGATTTAATGTCCAAACATCTATTATAAAATCTTTTAAAGGTTTACCTATTCCTGGTGCAGCTACAATGGTCGCTGCTATAGTAATATTTTATGTTGAAATTTTGAATATTCAGCCTGAAAAAAATATTTTTCTCCTATTGTTAACTGCTTTACTTTCTCTTTTAATGGTTAGCACACTTAAATTTCATGGATTAAAGGAGATTGACTTTAAGGAAAAAAAACCAGGCTGGATACTTCTGATTTTTATGTTCATTCTATTTTTCATTTTTATTATTCCTAACATTGCCATATTTACTCTTGTAAGTTTATATGTTTCATGGGGTATAATTGAAAATATAATCATTCTAATTAAACAAAAGAGACAAACTGTAGAGGTGCAAGATGAGAAAAATAAAGATATTTGATACAACCCTTAGAGATGGAGAACAGTCTCCAGGTGCATCAATGAATGTGGAAGAAAAAATTCAGGTAGCAAAACAACTTAAAAAACTTGGGGTTGATATAATAGAGGCAGGTTTTCCAATAGCATCTCCAGGAGATTTTGAAGCGGTAAATAGAATTTCAAAGGAAGTTAAAAATATAGTAGTTGCAGGACTTTGTAGAACTCGTGATGAAGATATTGAAAGAGCGGCTGAAGCCTTGAAACCTGCTGAACAGAGAAGAATTCATACATTTATTGCCACCTCAGACATACATCTTAAATATAAACTCAGAATGGACAGAAACCAAGTAATTGAGGCTGCGGTTAAAGCTGTTAGAAAGGCAAGACAGTACACAGATGATGTTGAGTTTTCTGCTGAAGATGCAACACGTTCAGATTGGGACTATCTGTGTAAAGTAATTGAAGAAGTAATAAAGGCAGGTGCTACAACTGTAAATATTCCTGACACAGTGGGATATACAGTTCCACAGGAATATGGAGAACTTATTGAGTATATTATGAACAAAGTCCCAAACATAGATAAAGCTACAATAAGTGTGCACTGTCATAATGACTTAGGACTTGCAGTTGCAAATTCACTTACTGCAATACTTAAAGGCGCAGGGCAGGTTGAATGTACAGTTAATGGAATTGGAGAGAGAGCAGGTAATGCAGCAATGGAAGAAATTGTTATGGCATTGAAAGTTCGTCATGACTTTTTTAAGGCTGACACCAACATAGTAACTCAGGAGATCTACAGAACCAGCAAATTAATAAGTAAAATTACAGGTATGGTAGTTCAACCTAATAAAGCCATTGTTGGAGCTAATGCCTTTGCCCATGAGGCAGGAATTCATCAAGATGGAGTTTTAAAAGAGAGAACGACCTATGAAATAATGAGACCTGAAGACATAGGAATTCCAAGCTCAAAAATTGTTCTTGGAAAACACTCTGGAAGGCATGCTTTTAAGAAAAGACTGCAAGAACTTGGATTTAGTTTATCAGAGGATGAAATAAACAGAGCCTTTGAAAGATTTAAAAAACTTGCTGACCAAAAAAAGTATATATTCAATGAAGACATTGAAGCATTGGTTTCAGATGAGGTTTTAAGAATCACAGAGGTTTATCAATTAATAGACCTTGAGGTAGCAAGCGGAACAAAGAAAAAACCAACAGCTACAGTGAGAATGAAGATAAATGGAGATGAAAGGGAGATAACAATATCTGGAGACGGTCCTGTCGATTCTGTATACAAGGCTATAACAGAACTTACAGGATCAAAAGCAGAATTAAATAAGTTTGAGATAAAGGCAATCACAGGTGGGACAGATGCTCTTGGAGAAGTAACGGTTATTCTTGAAGAGGGAGGACATACTGTAAGGGGACATGGCTCTGATACTGATATAATTATTGCTTCTGCAAAAGCATATATTAATGCTTTGAATAAACTTGCTTTAAAGAATCTGAAGACTTAAGGCAAACTGATAGGCAGACCTGCCTGTTGTTCCATGAACCAAAGCCCATTTATGTGCTTCTTTAATCAATTTTTCAGAATCTGAATCTATACCGAAGACCTTTGTATAATGTTTAACAATCTCAAAGTATTGTTCCTCTGAAAATCTGTAAAATCCTATTCTTAAACCAAATCTTTCAATCAATGAAGCACGTTCTTGAATACTGTCTTCAGGAAAAAGTTCATTATCACTCTGTGACATGACAGGCATAAGATTTCTTCTGTTTGAAGTAGCATAAATAACAGAATTTTCAGGAATTTCCTCTATACCTCCATCCATTACAACTTTTAAGTCTCTAAATTCTCTTTCATTCTCATTGAATGAGAGATCATCTATAAAAACAATAAATCTAAAATCTTCTTGTTCATAGATAATGTCATAAATACAAGGAATTGTAACAATGTCATTTTTTAAAACCTGAATCATTCTTAGAGGTGAATTCTTAAAATAATTAAGCAAACCTTTTATGAGTGTAGTCTTTCCTGTTCCCCTCTCACCCCATAGAAGAACATTGTTAACCTTTTTTCCTTCAATGAAAGCTTTTGTGTTTAGGAGAACTAACTCTCTTTGGCTGTCAATACCAAAAAGTTCATTGATATCACATTTCGGAAGCCTTTTAACAATCTTCAGTTTTTTTTCCTTACTATCCCATATAAATGCCTGATTTTGATTGAACATACTATAATTATAACATCTTATAATAGTTTACTCTTATAAAAATTTAGAAAGTGTAGATCTTTCATGCTCTATAAGCCATCTCTTTGATTCAACTCCTAAACTGTATCCTCCTATGGTTCCATCTGATTTGATCACTCTATGACAGGGAATAATAATTGGCAAAGGATTTCGTTTTAAAGCCTGTCCAACAGCCCTTGGCGATGTATTAAGCCTTTTTGCAATCCAGCTATATGTAACAGTCTTCCCGTAAGGAATTTTACCGATTAACTCAAGTACTCTTTTATCAAAATCTGAAACATGCTTAATATTGAAAGAATAGCTAAACGCAGTAAGTTCTCCTCTAAAGTATAAAATCAACTGCTTGATAAGTTCTACTGCAAATTCAGGCTCTTTTTCATCATCTTTAACAAAATCCGTTATCAATATTTTTTTCAATGAAAACGAATCATCAAAAATAATCTCAAGTAGACCAATGGGACTTTTAAAATATACACGATACATATCAATAAAATTTTAAACATTTATATCAATAATGGGAATCTTCAATCTCTGTTCTCTATCGGGACTTTCTTTTTTGTTTAAAACAGAAGCTCGTACAAGTACATTTCTTCCATATTTTATCCTTAGAGAATCTAATGCTTTATAAAGCCTCTCTATCTTTTCTACTCTTACTACATTTCTAAAAAGTGAGTACTGTCTCATACTAACTGAGACTAATTCAGTCAAAATCACTCCTGTATGTCTATACTTAATGTTACTGCAATATATTTCTTCAAAGGCATCTCTAACAAAGGGTATAACATCCTCTGGATAGGATGTGTAGTCTGTAAGTTTTATCTCACAGGCTTTATTTCTGTAGTCATTACTTTTGAGAAATATTATCAAGCTTCTGGTGCATAAGCCATATCTTCTTGCTTTGAAAAAGGCATTTTCAACATTATCTATAAGTTGAGCATATACTTCTTGTTTTTTTTGTGTGGGATTAAAGGTCTTTGCCTTGCTTATTGATTTATAAACTTTCTTTGTTTCTGGATTTACAGGATATACACTTCTCCCATTCAGCTCATGCCATATCTCATAAAAGGGTTTTGAAAAGTATCGCTTTATAAAGGTCTCTGACTTTTTTGCAAACTCTAAGGCTGTTTTTATGCCAATCTTACAGGCATATGAAGAAGTATTAGCTCCTATACCCCATACTTTTTCAAGAGGAAGTTCCTTTAGATAAAGATGTATATCCCTTCCTGGAATTACTGTTAGCCCATCTGGTTTTTTATGTTTTGATGCAATCTTTGCAAGGACTTTCGTAAGGCTTATTCCCACTGAAACAGTGATACCGAGTTCTCTCTTTATAGTATCCTTTATCCTTCTTCCAATCTCTTCATAGGAGCAGTGATATATTCTTCTTAAGCCAGTAAGGTCAACAAAGGCTTCATCTATGGAGTATTCTTCTACTTGAGGAGAAAATCTCCTTAATATTTCAAACATTCTAACAGAAAAGAGAGAGTACTTTTCATAGTCAGATTTAACCAAGACTGCATCTGGACAGAGTCTCATTATTTCATTAATAAGCATTCCTCTTTTAATTCCTTTTTCTTTGGCTTCATAACTTACTGCTGTTGCCATTCCTCTCTCTACTCCTACTACCACAGGTTTCCCCATTAGTGTAGGATTTGTAGCCTGTTCAACCGATGCAAAAAAACCATCAGCATCAACATGAAGTATAGCCATAGGCCAATCATATATTAAAATCGGACTTTCACTCATCTTAGTTTTCTTATTACAGATATTACAACTCCGCCAATTTTTAGTTCACTCTTTGGTTTAATTGGCTTATACTTTGGATTTGCAGGAGCAAGAGTTATTTCATCTCCTTTTTTTATGAAATACTTCATTGTCCACTGTCCATCTACCTCTGCTATAACAATGTCTCCACTCTTTGGGTTAAGTGATCTGTCAACAAGTACCATATCACCTGGCAGTATTCCTGCATTTAACATGGAGTCTCCCTTTACCTTAAGTATGAAAGTAGAGGTGGGATTACTTATGAGCCATCTTTCAAGAGAAAGTGTGTCAATTAATTCTTCTTCTGCAGGTGAGGGAAACCCTGCTTCAATAACTCCTAAAACCCTGAGATAGTTTGATATTCTCTTAGGAGTAAGCTTTCCTTTTTCATCCTTCTCAACGAGATTGAGTTTAATAAGTTTCTGGACAAACTTATAAGATGCATTCTTTGAACTAAATCCAAGTAGCTCTACAATCTCTGAATAGGAAGGCATTCTTCTTTTTTGGTGATAGAAGGATATAACCTTCTTAACTCTTTCTATGAATATATCATCTTGCATACTTTAAATTATAATTGAACTATCGTTCACTGTCAAGAGAAAATATGTTTTTTGATTATGGCATGATTTATTTTTAATAAAAAATTTTCAATCCGTATATCTTCATGTCTCTGTAATCATTCTTGATTTTTCAAACTCTAAAGTTTTAATCTTTGGTATTGAAGTTCCAGCAATTCCTCTTAATGAACCGTAGAAAGCAATAGCATTTGTAAGAATCCTCTCCAGCTGTTTTTCTCTTTCCTTCCATATTTTCTGCATTTTTAATTTCTCATCCATGTATGATTTTTGTAGTTCTGTAAAACCATCTATTATTGCCTCAAATTGAGCCCTAAACTCTTGACTGGTAAGATAGTTATATAAAAGCTCCATTTTACTGCTTTTGTTTTGATGAATTGTCATTACTTCATTTACTTTTATTAGCATGTGTCTTAATACCATAGATAGACCCTTTAATTCATAAAAAGAACATATCCATACTCCATCTTTATTGCCGAATCTATCCATTCCCTCAGGCATCGTCTCTGTTACAATTACAAGTAGATCAGCCTTAACATGTAGATTATCATCCTTTAACTTCTGTATCCACTCATTATTAAAGTTCTTTGTTCGCTTACTTTCATAATAAATTTTTCCACACTCAATACCTTCTATTGTTTTTACAATCTGTAAAATGTCTGCACCCTTTTGTCCTTTTTTAATCTCAATGATCTCATCCCTTTCATATAATTTTTTCAACATTTTTTCTATCTCAAGTTCTTGAATCTCACCCTGAAGTTGAGAGGAAGTCTGTTCTGCCTTTCTCTTTGCCTCTTCAAGTTGATTTTTCAAATCCTCTATTATCTTTTCTTTTTCCTGAATTTTCAAATGTATTTCTTCCTCCACCTGCTTTCTTATCTGAATTTTCTCTTTAAAAAGCTTTTCACTAAACTCTTTTTCTTTTTCAAAAATGATCTTATCTGCAAGTTCCTCTTTTTCTCTCTTAAGCTTTTCTATTTCAGCTTTTGCTCTGTTAAGTTCCTTTACCTGTTGAGACTTTTTGTTAAGTTCCTCCTGTAAGGTTTTAATCTGTTCCGATGTCTCATCTTCAATCTGCTTTCTTAGTAGTTTTTCAATTCTGTTTTTCTCTGCCTTGAGTTTATCCTGAACTTCCTTTTCAACTCTCTCATTTAGAGTTTTTCTCTCCTCTTCTAACTTAAGTCTTTCCATCTCAATCTCTTTGAGCTTCGTGTTGAATTCTTTTTCTTTTTTTGATAGTTTCTTTTCGTATTCTTTTTTAATCTCCTCTTCCAGTTGATGATACAAAACCTCATTGACATCTATCTCTGTGCCACATTGGGGACAAATTATGATATTTTCATTATTCATATTAAACCTCCTATTTTAAATTTTTTTAAAAAACGTATTTTACCAAGCCAAAAATTGTATTTTTACAAATATGTAATATTTCTCCCTCCCTAATAAGATACATAAAATTCTAAATCACCCTCATAGATTATCTTTCCAACATGGCTTCAAAGTTTCATCCATTCTTGAAAAGTATCTCTACCAACCAAACCCTCTAAGAAAGGAATAGTAAAAATGAAAATCAGTACTATGGTTCTTTCCATGAGATTTAAATTCTTTCTTTATATTAATATTTTATCAGAATCCTTGGTCTAATCTTTTTAACTTTTTTAATCTCTCTTAAATTTTACTATATCAACTATCTCATATCTACCCCTTCCCTTCCCCAGTCTAATATTACCAAGCTTAAGGAAGGTATATAGACCAAAATATTAAACTCAAATATAGCTCCAGGATTATATTAAAGCCAGAAGATTATGGCATGGTCAATGCAAAAGAGATAGTCTATCTCTTCCATTCATTAGTTATAGTCTAAGTTCCTGATTATCTATGCAACCGAACAATAAAAGCATTTTTTAATAAATCCTTAATTTTAAAGGTTAGCCTCTATTAAAGTTTCACCTTTATCTTTTTAAATGTTTTTACTTCTTGATTTAAATCTTAGTATGAAAGCTTCAGACAGAGGACGATAAAGGCTTTATGTTAACGGCTACTTTAAGTTCTGAACCTTTTATTGATTATTCAATAGTGACTTTTCCTTCAAATACTGTTACGGAAATAAGTAGACAGTCACTATGGATACTTTTATAGATGAACAAGGATCTCTTTGATTTGTCATAGTCAAGCCTAAATCTAACATTTCATAAAATAAGTAGAAAAAAATACAGGAGTAAATGTTAGATGACAGTAGAGCAAAAAATAATCAAGAACAAATTA
>JANXBR010000031.1 GCA_025060625.1 Thermodesulfovibrio sp. | reverse complement strand
TAAACAGTATCTGCTGAATTAAAGAATTTTTGAGCTCCCTTTTCAGAGAGAGCTCTTCTTCCAAGTTCAAAAGATGCCTTAATCTGAGCAATTTTAGCAATGCCAAGACCTTTAAATTTTCTGAGTTCTCCTACTGACGCCTCACTTAGTCCTCTAAGTCCTCCAAAGCTTTGAATAAGTTCAATGGCTGTTTCAATGACGGTTTTTCTATTTGAACCAGTCCTGAGAATTATGGCAAGCAGTTGAGCATCACTGAGAGTTTCTGCACCATATTTTAAAAGTCTCTCTCTTGGTCTTTCAGTCTCTGGCCATTCCTTTACAGAACTCATTTTACAACTGAGCCAGCATCTATGCGTCTGTCAACAGTAAGTATTGATATTTTTCCCTCTTTATCTGTTGCAGCAAGTAGCATGCCCTGAGACTCTATACCCATAAGTTTAGCAGTTTTAAGATTACTTAATACAATAATTGACTTTCCCAGGAGTTCTTCTGGACTATACTGTTCACCAATTCCTGCAACAATCTGCCTTTCCTCTCCAATGTCAACAATAAGTCTTATAAGTTTCTTTGAACCTTCCACTCTTTCTGCACAAGTTACAGTACCTACCTTTAGTTTTATTTTCATGAAATCTTCAATGGTGATTAGCTCTTCCATCTTTACCTCCTTCTTTTTTTCTTTAGTATATTCTGCTGATTTTTTATTTACTTTTTCTATTCTTGGGAAAAGTTGTTTAATTTTTTCAGTCTTTGTCTCCTTAATATCAGTTTCCCAGCTTAGCATTTTATTGTCAATTGGATATTCCTTTAAGCCAAGAGCTCTCCATATTTTCAGAGCAGTATTGGGTATGAAAGGATAAAGGAAAGCAGCAATCACTCTTAAAGAATTCCAGATATTAAAAAGCACAATGGATAGTCTTTCTGTGTTTTCTTTTGATATTTTCCATGGTTCTGTTTTTGCAATATAGTTATTTGCCATAGATATGGCAGACCAGATTTTTTCAAGAATAATATTGAATTTAAATTGATCCCACAATTTTTCATGATTTATCTCACCGATTAAATTTTTGAACTGAAAAGCGAAATCTCTGTCTATATCAACTAAATTTCTCGCTTCCTGAAGAAGGACCGATGAAAATCTAAAAGGATTAATCAATCCATCCATATATTTTTCATTCATTGCAAGAAAACGATTAAGAAGATTTCCGAGATCATTTGCCAGGTCATTATTTATTCTTCTTATTAATGCCTCCTCAGAGAAATCTCCATCAAGTCCAAAGGAGACTTCTCTGAAAAGAAAGTATCTAAGGGCATCTACACCGTATTTATCTATTATTTGCCATGGATTTATTACATTTCCAAGAGATTTAGACATTTTCCTTCCTTCCACTGTCCACCATCCATGAGCAAAGATATTTCTTGGCAGAGGCAGTCTAAGTGCCATAAGCATGGTAGACCAGTAAACTGCATGGGTTGTAAGAATATCTTTGCCAATTAGATGATGGTCTGGAGGCCAAAACTCTGTGTCATTTGGAGCAAGATATTTCAAAGCAGAGTAATAGTTTACAAGGGCATCAAACCAGACATAGGTTGTAAAGTTTTCATCAAAGGGGATTGTTATTCCCCATTGAAGTCTCTGTCTTGGTCTGGAAATACAAAGATCACCAAGGGATTTATTTTTAAGAAAACCTAAAACTTCATTCCTTCTGCTTTCAGGTAAAATATATTCTGGATTTTTTTCAATATGATCAATGAGTGCTTGTTGATACTTTGACATGAGAAAAAAGTAGTTTTCCTCTTCAATATACTCAACATCTCTTCCGCAATCAGGACACTTTCCATCTATAAGGTCTTTTTCAGTCCAGAATCTCTCACAGGGTGTGCAATACATGCCAGAGTATTTTTTCTTTACAATCTCACCATTATCATATAGTGTTTGTAGAATCTCCTGAACAATCTTTTTATGTTCCTCATCGGTGGTTCTAATAAAAGAATCATTGCTTATGTCTAAAATATTCCAGAGTGATTTAAAATTTTCAACCATAATATCTGCATGTTCCTTAGGATTTCTTCCTTTCTCAAAAGCAGCCTTTTCAACTTTCTGTCCATGCTCATCTGTTCCTGTAAGAAAGAAAACCTTTCTTCCTTTCATTCTCATAAATCTTGCAAGTATGTCTGCTGCTATGGTTGTATAGGCATGACCAATATGGGGAATATCATTAACATAATAAATTGGTGTAGTAATATAGAATCCTTTATCTTGATTCATTCTTTCCTCCAGAGGTATCATCTGCTGATTCTTGATCTGTTTCCTTTATGATAAAAGAAAGCTTTTTAATCTCAGGTTCTTTTTCTTCCTGAGTGATTATTTCTTCATCCTGTATGACTTCTTCTATCTCACCATAATATTCATATCTTAGGCAGCATTTTAATCTTCCACAAACACCTGATAGTTTGGAAACATTGAGCACAATCTCCTGATCCTTTGCCATTCTCAAAGATATTGGCTTAAAAAAACTGATAAATGTCTTACAACACAGTTCTCTTCCACAAACACCAATTCCACCAATAAATTTTGCTTCATCTCTTACTCCTATCTGCCGCATCTCTATTCTTGTTTTAAATTTAGCTGCAAGGTCTTTAACCAGTTCTCTAAAATCTATTCTTCCTTCTGCAGTAAAATAAAAAATTATTCTTTTTCTATCAAGTGCAGACTCAACTACCAAGAGTTTCATTGGTAACTTTCTCTCATAAATTCTTTCAAGACAAAACTCCCAAGCCTCATTTTCAAGAGAAAGGTTTTTTTCATATGTTTCCATGTCTTCCTGGGTTGCTTTTCTTAGTAAAGGTTTAAGAGAGTTTTCACTCCCATTGGCAACTTTAATAACATAACCTAAGGTTATTCCGAAATCACCCTCAACTACAACAAAGTCACCTGCTTTTATTTCCTCTCCAAGAGTGTTTGAGTAACGATAAACTTTACCGAATGGTCTAACTCTTACATATGCTATGTTATTCATTCAAGATTCTCCTTACTATACTGAGTGTTAAATGGTTTCCTGTTTTCTATGTTAGAAGACTCTATTAGTCTGTTTAGACAGGAAACCAGATAGTTCCAAAGTATTGATTTATTTAAGTTAAGTTCTATGTTTCTTTTTATACTTTGTAACTCTTCATATAAGTTGAAAATTTCCAACTCCGATATATTTTCTTTTAGTTTAAAATCTAATGGCAAAATTGGGCAACAATCTGAAGAGACCTTTCCAGTAATTTTAACGAGTGAGTCTCTTAAAAAGATACATAGAAAATCCAACCACCACTTAATCTCTTCATTATCTTTCCAGGGAGACTTTTTACTTTTTTCCATAATATTTTTTAATGTGTTTGCAAACCACTGAATATCTTTCATTAAGTCCCTTGATATAAAAAGTCCTGGCTTTCCCATAACTATTCTGAGTAAATTTTCTTCTATCCCAGGCATTATTTTTTTTATCGCATCAACTGAAAGAGGATTAAAATAAACTTTAAAAAATCTTGAAATCAGTGGTTCAGGTAGAGCATAAATATTTTCACAGGTAAGAATTATTGTTGTGTTAAGAGGTGGTTCTTCAACAGTTTTAAGAAAAGCATTAGCAGCTGCGTTATTCATTTTATGCGATTTTTTTATAATTATAACCTTGTATTTACCTTCAAGTGGAGTTAGCGAGGCGAACTCCTCAACTTCTCTAATCATGTTTATAGTAATTAAGTCTTTTTCAGGAGTAATAATTTTTACATCAGGATGTACTCCCTGTTCAATCTTTTTACAGGAGGAACATCTATCACAGGAGTCATGATCTTTTGGTTCAAGACAATTCAATGCCTTAGCATATGCCAAAGCAGTAGTTGTTTTTCCAATATGGGCATCTCCTAAAAATAACAAAGCATGGGGAATTTTTTTTGTACTTAATGTTCCTTTAAGCAGTTTGATTGCCTTTTCTTGCGATACAATTCTGTCAAATCCCATGAGAAATTATTGATTTAACTTTTTTATAAATTTCTTCAGAGATCTTGTCTATGGATTGAGTAGCATCTAAAACAAAAAATCTTTTTTTATTAACCTGTACAAGCTCAAGATATCCACGCCTTACCTTTTCATGGAAATCTAAGTTTTCAATCTCAAATCTGTCTTTTTTATTAATTTTCTGATTTCTCTTAAGTCCCACTTCTGCTGGGCAATCAAGCAATATTGTTAAATCTGGTATAAATTTATCAAGAATAACTTTGTTTAGTCTTTTTATCAAATCAATTGATATACCTCTTGCATATCCTTGGTAAACAAAAGTTGAATCTGTAAATCTGTCACATATTACAATAAAACCAGATTCAATGGACGGTTTTATTTTCTCTTCAATGTGTTGAACCCTGTCTGCAAAATAAAGAAGAAGTTCACATAATGGATTTATTCTAATTTCTGAGTTAAGAAGTATTCCTCTAATATGCTTTCCAGCCTGAGTATCTCCTGGCTCATAGGTGTATAAAACATTAAATCCTTCTCTTTTAAGCTTTTCTACAAGAATTTTTCCTTGTGTGGTTTTACCTGACCCCTCTATTCCTTCAAAGGTTATAAATATTCCCTTATTCATTTATTAGTTTGCTCTTTAATTGGTTGAGAAGCTTACATACTCTTTCAGAGTTTGAAATATCAAGAGACCCCATCCCACAGGATGGAGTAATAAGGGAGTTATTGTAGATTGAAGGTAATAACTTTGATATTTCTTCAATTTTTTCTAATGCCTGACCAACTACATCTTCATCACTTAGAGAATTCAAATCATCGGTGGTTGGAACAAATCCCCAGGCAATATAACCGTCTTGCCCTATAAAATCTCTAATTTGGTCTCTATAAATTTTGAAAAAATCAAAAAACGAAAAAGCATCAAAACTCAGTATATCTATTCCGATAGACAAAATCTCATTCCAGTCAGTCCTTCCGCAGCAGTGAATTCCCGCTTTAGCATCCTGTGACTTAACAAAAGCTACGAGTTCCCTTATTAATCTTATTGCTTCTGATTGCTCAACAGATATATATGCAGAAGTACCCACTGCTTGAAGTATTGGCTCGTCAATAAAAATAATCACTTCCTTAGAAAAATTTTTTAGAAACTCAATCTGCCACTTTGCCTTCGCTTTAAGATGCATTAGGGAAAGTTCTCTAAGAGTTTCGTCAAAGTAAATAATTTTCCCTTCTTCGTCTTTAAGAGAAAGTGTAAAGGTGACAGGTCCTGTAATCTGACCTTTGAAGATTTTTATTTTTTTTCCACTTAATAATTCTTTCATCTTATACAAGCCTGATGCAAACTCTTCACTTACTGGAGAAGACATCTCGTCATGATAGCTGGCTAACCATTCAGTAATAAGCTCTTCATCTTTTTTTAGATAAACTTTACCAGAACTAAGAGTTATTCCTGGCAGTCCCTCACAAAACTGTGCAATCATCTGTTCATTTTGGGAGTATTTAGGCATCTGAGGCCAAAAGGGGATGTCAAAATATTTTAAAATAATTTCACAGGCAGATAAAGCCTCAGTATGGGGCATACTTCCTATGCCTGTTGTGCTAAATGGTTCAAACATTGTAATTACTCCATTGAGCTTATTTTTTTCAATATATCGGGAAATTCTTTTTTAAAATCAGGGAAAACTCTTTTTAAAAATAGCTTGATTGCCTTAAGCTCTATTTCAAGCTCTTCTATTTTTTTTAGCCTTTTATCAATTATATCAAGCTTTTCTGATATTATTTTTATCTCTTTATCAATCAAAGCAATCTGTTCTTTTAAAATCATTAAATCCTTCATTTTTTATCCTCTATTTATTTCTTCGCTGTGCTCTCATCTTTTTACGGAGTTTTCTGTATTTGTGTTTTTTTATCTTTTTCTTTCTCCACTTAAGAACATTTCCCACTTAATTCACCTCCTTTTTTTAAGTTTTTATCGTCTCCATAAAAGCTTCTAACCAGAGTTCATTAACAGTAGAATGTGTGCCATCATAGGCAAGAGATACAACAGCTATATTATAGTCCCTCTGAATAAATCTTAATAAGGCAGTAACAATAGCGCCTGGCATACATCCAAAAGGCATTGCATTAACTATTCCATTTACTCCCTTTTTTATCAGATCAACACTTTTACCAATACTCAAAACCGTCTCTCCCTCAAAGCTATCAGGAACATAAGGTGAAGCAAACTTAAATAAATCTTTAATGGAAGGCTCATGTAAAAATTTAACTGTCCCTCCAAAACATGATGAGAATTTTTTCTCAACCCTCCACTGAAAGAATTTGTTAACAAGAATTTTTATAATAGCAGATTTATCCTTTTTTATCAAGGCTTTTCTGAGAGCCATTTTATTCACATAGTGAATCCATTCTTCAATTGGTGTAAGATAGACCTCCGCTCCTAAGGATTCAAGTTTCTTAATAAGATTTTCATTTGAGAAAGAATGAGAACGGACAAATATCTCTCCTACAATTCCTATAAGAGGTTTTTTCTCTTTGTATTTAGGAAGGTTCTCAAAATCTTTTCTCATTTTATTTAGTAAATCTTCAATGTTTCCATTTTTATTCCTAAGGGTATGGTAGATTTTTTCAAGATAGTACTCATAAAGAGAATCAGTTTCACCTTTTTGCTTTTCATAAGGTCTTGTCTGAAGTAACATTTTTGTTAATAATCCATAGGCAACAACTCCCTGCCATGCTCTGAGGGAAAACTCTCCTCCCGCAATATTTAAATCTCTGTAAAACTGAGCATCTTGCTGGGGTGAGTAAACTGGTACATTATCAAAACCCAATTTTTTAAGCATCATCCTATGGGATATGTTATACTGACCGAATCGGCAAGGACCGGCACCAGAAGGCATGAAAAAGGCTGTTTTATCTGCATTGAAATCTTTTGAAAAAACAACCTTTAACATATCTCCCAGTGTAACTACATAGGGAAAACATTCTCCACCAGCTACATATTTTCTTGCAATCTCAATGGATTCTTTGTCAGAGGGAGGCATTACTTCTGCTTCAATACCGCAGTAGTTAAAGGCTGCTTTTAAAGCAAAGGCATGATCAGACATTCTTGGAATGTATATAACTCTCTTTGATAGGTCTTTGTTAGAAGATTTATTTAAAAGAGGAATGAATATTTTTTTATCATTCTCTTTTTCATCTCTCTCCTTTACACTATCTATGAAAGCCTCAAGCCTGGTTACCACTCCTGCATCAGCACTATGTTCATCAATCTCAAGAATTAAATAGGGCTTCTGAGCTATTACTTCTTTGAAATAGTTTATTATAAATGAATCAGGTCCACAGGAAAAGTTGGTTATAAAAATTGGATATACTTCATCTAACATACTGATAAACTTAGATGCTCTTATTATTCTTTGTCCTGAGCGCCAGTAAAGATTTTCCCACTCCTCCTTTATATTTATTTTTTCAAGAGGTAGCATATCCATAGGAATTGGAAGGACATTAAGCTTTGTAAGTTTTCCAGAAATATCAAGGCTAACTGCCTGATCAAAGGAATTATAGGACCTACCAACAATCACTACAGTCGTTTGCTGACCGAGTGATTTATCCTTTGCTGTTTCAAGAAATTTTAAACCTTCTCTTTGAATCGCATTAATAAACTCTCTCTGACTCTCCTTTGCAGTAACTATCTTGGCATCTATGTTTTTTATACTTATAACTCCCTTAAAGCTCTTACATAGTTCTTCCTTTAAGTATTCCAATCCTCTTGAAAGATCTATTCTCGGTATAATGATTTTTGTTTCACTGAAAAGCTTTCTACTTACATAGGGTATTGTCTGAACAAGGGGACATGCGAGACCTCTTTCATACTCGTCATAGAGATTGAGATTGATAAAGCTTGGAAGAAATATTAAATCAACTCCTTTTTCCACTAAATCTGCTATATGACCATAAGCAACTTTAAGAGGAAAGCATGCTTCAGAAAGAACTTTTTCAATGCCTTTATTTATAATTTCTTTATTTGTTTTATCTGATACTACGACATTAAAACCTAACTCCCATAAAAGCGTGCTCCAGAATGGAAGATAGTCATGAAAGAAAAATATGTAAGGAATTCCTATTAAGGGTGCCTTTCTGTCTTTGTATCTTTCTTCATATTCCTTGTGTGCTTTCCATAAAAGTTCTTCTCTCACTCTAACAGGATCTGGAAGCTTGGTTGAAAACTCACCTTTTTCATATTTTTCGCATCTACCTCCATAAAAAAGATATCCCTCCTCACCTTCCAGTTTAACTCTATTTATTTCACAGTAGTTGGGACAACCTTTACATTCAAAAGAAGAGATACTGTAGGGTTTGTCCTTAAGGGAAAAGCCTTTGAACTTGCTCTTTTTTGCATTTTTCATAAATTCCTTGGCAATTAAGGCTACACCAATTGCTCCCATTACTTCATGATTAGGTGGAATAATTAACTCACATTCGCTGTCAATTTTGGATTTCAAAAAGTTATCAAAAGCTGCGATTACGGCTTTATTGAATGCAACACCACCCTGAAAGAATATTTTTTTTCCTATCGGTTTTCCTGCAACAACTCTATTAATGAAATTCTCAACAATACTGTAGCAAAGACCAGAAACAATGTCTTCTTTGCGTGCACCTTTATGAAGATTTATAACAAGAGAGTTTTCCATAAAAACTGTACATCTTTCACCAAGTTTACAAGGAGTCTTTGAAGAAAAGGCAAGTTTTTGAAACTCTTCAAGATTTACACCAAGCTTGTCAGCCTGTTCTTCAATAAAAGAACCTGTTCCTGCTGCACAGGCTTTATTCATTTCAAAATCTATCACTTTACCGTCTTTAAGCCTTATGTATTTTGAATCCTGTCCACCAATCTCAAAAATTGTATCAATCTTACTATTATAATGAACTGCACCAATAGCATGTGATGTGATTTCATTTTTTATCACATCAGCACCTACGAAATCTGCAATCATATATCTTCCTGAGCCTGTAACACCAACTCCTTTTATAGTAATATTTGGAACTTCTTTATTTATCTCATCAAGACCCCTTTTCACTGCATCAATTGGCTTACCTGCTGTGGGCAGATATTTTTTAACTATTAGATTTCCTTCCTCATCTATCAAAACAATATTTGTACTCACCGAACCAACATCAATTCCCAGATAGGCATGAGCATTACTAAGACTAATTTTTCCATCTTTCCCAAATGTCTCAAACTTGCTGTAAAAAGCCTCATTTTTCAAAGGTGAAAGTCCATATTCAACTTCTGCTCTTATTTCACTTATTCTATTAATAATTTCATCATTTAGATAAGTATTTCCTTTCTCAGCTTTAAGTGCTGCACCAATCGCACCAGTTACCTCAAAGTGTTCAGGAATGAGTATTTGATCTATATTCAATACTCTTTGAAATGCTCTTACCATTCCTTTGTTTGCCGCTACACCACCTTGAAATGCCAATACTTCCTCAACTTTCCTACCCTTGAACATGGTTGCCTTAAAGTTTCTTGCAAGAGCAAAACATAATCCAGCAATGATGTCCTGCACAGGAGTTGCAATCTGCTGCAGATGAATCATGTCTGATTTTGCAAAGACACTACATCTACCAGCAATTTTTGAAGGTCTCTCTGACGTAGTTGCAAGTTCACTAAACTCTTCAATTGTTAATCCAAGTCGATCTGCTTGCTGTTCAAGAAATGAACCTGTTCCTGCTGCACATATGCTATTAAGAGAAAAATCCTTAATCTTTCCATCTTTGTTAAGAAAAATAAGCTTTGAATCCTCTCCTCCAATTTCAATAATTGTCCTTACTTGGGGATAGAAAAATGATGTTGCTGTTGCCTGAGAGACAATTTCATTTATATAAGGAGCTCTTACAGTCTTTGCAATAAATCTTCCTGATACACCTGTAAAGCATATCTTTAAATTTTTATATCTTTGAATTAGATCTCTCAAAATATTGGAGACTACCTCTGCAGGCTTGCCAAAATGCTTTAAGTATAGCTTTTCAATAATTTTAAAATTCCTATCAAGAACTGCTATTTTTGCTGTCTCACTTCCTACATCAATGCCAAGAAAAAAATTAGAATCCATAATCATGCCATCTTCTTGTAACAAGCTCTTTTATCTCCTTTGCCTGAGTAATTTCCTCGGGCCAATCTCTAAACATACCCTCTTGACGACTCTTACGGGTTGCATCAACTCCCATCTTGCCACCAAATCTTGGAAAACTTGATGAATGGTCAAGTTCATCCAAGGGACCCTCAGATATAATTACATCTCTTTTCCAGTCAACATTATTCAAAACCTTCCATGCAGTAGTTGATAGATCATGAACATCTACATCTTCATCAACAACAATTATAAGCTTTGAAAACATCATCTGTCCCATACCCCATAGTCCATGAATAATTTTTTTGCCATGTCCTGGATACTGCTTTTTTATAGATATTATAGCAGCGTTATGAAAAATTCCTTCCATTGGAAGGTTCATGTCTACTATTTCAGGAAACTGTAGTCTTAGTAAAGGTAGAAAGATTCTCTCTGTTGCTTTACCCATGTAACAGTCTTCCATAGGAGGTTTTCCAACAACTGTTGCAGGATATAGGGGTTCTTTTCTATGAGTAATGCAGGTTATGTGAAATACAGGAAATTTATCTATGGGAGAATAAAATCCTGTGTGATCTCCAAAGGGACCTTCATCCCTTAATTCATCGGGATCAACATAACCTTCAAGAACTATCTCGGAGTTTGCAGGAACTTCTATATCATTGGTTATACATTTAACCAATTCTACAGGACTTCTTCTTAAGAATCCTGCAAAAACCATCTCATCTACTCCATATGGAAGTGGAGCAGTTGACGAATAAATTACAGCAGGATCAGAGCCTATTGCAACTGAAACAGGCATTCTTTTACCAAGTTCTCTATATTTCCTGTAATGTGTAGCACCATCCTTATGAATATGCCAGTGCATGCCTGTTGTTTTTTGGTCATATACCTGCATACGATACATTCCACAGTTTTGTTTACCAGTATCGGGATCTCTGGTAAAAACCATTGGCAGAGTAATAAATCTCCCTCCATCAAGGGGCCATGTCTTTAAAATTGGGAATTTGTAAAGGTCTGGTTCATGGTTTATTACTTCTTGACATGGTGCTCTCTTAACTGACTTTGGCAAATATTTGCTTACTTCAATTAACTCAAAGAGAGTTTTTATTTTTTCTTTAAAGCTCCTGGGTGGTGTATGATTGAGAAGTTTTTCTATTCTTTTACCAATATGGTCAAGATTTTCTACTGCAAGAGCAAGGCACATTCTTTCAAAGGAACCAAAAAGATTTGTAACAACAGGAATATTTGAACCTTTAACTTTTTCAAAAAAAAGAGCCTTTCCACCATTAGGGGATTTGCACATTCTATCAGTAATCTCAGCAATTTCAAGTATAGGGTCAACCTCAACTTTAACCCTATGAAGAAGTCCCTTTCTTTCAAGTAAGTTAATAAAATCTCTCAAATCATTATAAGCCATATTAAAATATTATTTCTGCTAATCCTGTGTAATGTCAATTTTTGTACTTTAAGTTACTTCAATGATTTGACATAAGACAAAAAATCTTATTATTATTAAAAATATTCCATCCTAAGGAGGTAGTGTGGCTGGTCATTCCAAATGGGCACAAATCAAACATAAAAAAGCTCAAGTTGATGCAAGAAAAGGAAAGATTTTTACAAAACTTGTAAGAGAAATATCTGTAGCAGCCCGTCTTGGTGGTGGAGACCCTGAAAAGAATCCCCGATTGAGAGTTGCTATTGAAAAGGCAAGAGAAGTCAATATGCCGATGGATAACATAAAAAGAGCAATAATGAAAGGAACAGGAGAACTTGCAGGTACAACATATGAAGAAGTTATTTATGAAGGATATGGACCTGGAGGTGTGGCTCTTTTAATTGAAGCAATGACTGATAATAAAAATAGAACTGTCTCAGAGATAAGACATCTTCTTTCTAAACATGGTGGTAGCCTTGGAGAGTCTGGATGTGTATCATGGATTTTTGAGAAAAAAGGATATATTCTTGTTGATAAAAAATTAGTAGATGAGGATACTCTTATTGCCGTTGCTTTAGAGGCAGGAGTTGAAGATGTAAAAAATGATCCTAAAGAAGAAAACTACGAAATTATTATATCTCCTGAACAGCTATCTCAGGTTAAAGCTACTATAGAAAAAGCTGGTATTCCTGTTACATTTGCTCAGGTAACAATGTTGCCTAAGAATTATATTTCAATAGAAGGAGAAGAAGCAGAAAAAATGTTAAAACTCATGGATGCTTTAGAAGATCATGATGATGTCCAAAATGTTTATGCAAATTTTGATATTCCAGAAGAGGCAATGAGCAAGGCAGAAGCATAGTATGGAACCATCTATTAGACTTACTTTTAAAAGAAAGTTTATAGCAGGTCTAATAGTAACAATTCCAGTAGCAATAAGCATCTTCATACTGATTCAACTTTTTAAGATTATTGATGGACTTT
This sequence comes from Thermodesulfovibrio sp., assembly GCA_025060625.1. Lineage (GTDB taxonomy): Bacteria > Nitrospirota > Thermodesulfovibrionia > Thermodesulfovibrionales > Thermodesulfovibrionaceae > Thermodesulfovibrio. Next base: position 253 of record JANXBR010000031.1, on the reverse strand, counting down.
TAGGACCTATTTATGATTATTTTTTTGGAAGACATATTGCAGGATTAGGTTTTATAACTGCATTAATACTGGTATTCGTTGTTGGTGTTATATCAACAAATGTGTTCGGGAAAAAACTTTTAGATCAGATTGAAAAACTTCTATTTCTTAAGATTCCAATTTTTAAGAGTCTTTATTCTTCTTTGAAACAGTTGATTGATGCCTTTTCTCCTGAACATAAAACTTCTTTTCAGAAGTTTGTGATTGTAGAGTA
>JANXBR010000030.1 GCA_025060625.1 Thermodesulfovibrio sp. | reverse complement strand
CTCCTTCTCTTATCACTTCAGGACCTGTTCCATCTCCAGGTATAACAGCGATTTTGTAACTTTTGTTTGCTGCTTTGGTCTTTTTTGTTTTACAGATTCTTTTGCTCATTCTTTTACCTCCGCGCTTAATCTCTTCTTTGTCCATTCAATAAGTCCACCTGCTTTAATTAAATCTTGCATAAAGGCTGGAATAGGTTTAGTGGTATATTTTTTATTTTTTGTTAAGTTAACTATCTCACCTGAATCCATATCAATCTCTATTAAATCTCCTTCCTCAGTTTCTTCAATAAGCTCAGGAACTTCAAAAATTGGAAGTCCTATATTAAAAGCATTTCTAAAAAATATTCTGGCAAAGCTTTTTGCTACAACAGCCTGTACACCTGCAGCTTTAATAGCAATTGGTGCATGTTCACGGGAAGAACCGCATCCAAAATTTTTTCCTGCAATTATAATGTCTCCTGGTTTAACTTTTGAGGGAAAATCTTTATCTGCATCTTCCATAACATGTTTTGCAAGCTCTTTTGGATCAGAAGTATTTAAATATCTTGCAGGAATAATAGCATCTGTGTCAATGTTGTCACCAAACTTCCAAACTTTTCCCTTAATTTTCATTAGCTTCTCCTTGTTATTAAAATAATTTATAATTTTACTTCATAAATTAAATAGTAATCAACTATTATTTTTTTGATAGAGACTTACATTAAGGTTAGATAGAGTTTAATTATGACAATTTTTATCACAATTTGGAAATCATTTAAACTTGACATCATCTTTTTTAATGGTGTATGTTAGTAATTACTACCATGACTGATACTAAGAAAAAAATTCTCAAATCTGCTCTCAGATTATTTTCACAAAAAGGATATTTAGGAACAACTACTAAAGAGATAGCAAAGGAAGCCCAGATTGCTGAAGTAACGCTTTTTAGATATTTTAACTCAAAGGAACGACTTTTTATTGAAGTTCTAAAGAGTCAGTCCTTTCTTCCGACACTTAAAGATTTAATTCCAAAAATAAGACAGAAAGATTATAAAGAAGCATTAAAAACTGTCTCCAAGTATTATTTAAATTTATTAAAGAAAAAGAAGGACCTAATCTGCATAATGCATACTGAGATTTTTCAATATCCTGCTCAAATAAGAGCTATTCACAGTAAAATGATTCATGAAGTTTATCTTGTTTTTGCCTCCTATCTTGAAGAACTTAAAAATAATGGAATAATAAAGAAAGATTTAGACTGTAAATATGCCTCCCTTGCATATTTTGGAATGCTCTTTAACCTTTTTATAAAAAAGGAACTCCTCAAAAGAAGAATTGATTTTAAGAGAGCTTTGCAAACCTATATTGAGATATTTTACGAAGGAACCAGGAGGACTTAATGAGAACTAAGATATTATTTGTTTTATTGGTTTTTATTCTCGCTAAGCAGGCAATAGCTCAGCAAAATTTAACAATATCAGATGTTTTTCTACTTGCTCTTAAAAAAGCTGAAAAAGTTAAAATTGCTGAGGAAAACATAACAATATCAAAAGAGGGTCAATATAAAGCACTGGCAGGACTTCTTCCAAATGTAACTGCCTATGGCAAATATACAGATTATAACAAAGAAAAGATTGTAAATACATCTATAATACAGCCAGACAAAACTATGCTCTGGGGAGTTAGTATTGAGGAAAAATTCTCTCTTGGTGGTAGAGAACTCACAAACTATGCCATATCTAAGGATATTTTTACTAAGACAGAATTTGATGTTACATCCTTTAAAGAGCAATATCTGATAAAAGTTGCTCAAGGTCTTTATGGTTATCTAAGGGCAAAAAGAGCAGTAGAGATTGCTGAAAGTAATGTCCAAAGATTGAAAAAACATAGAGATGCAGCAAAGATTAGGCTTAAGGTTGGAGAAGTGACAAAAACGGATCTTTTGAGAGCCGAGGCTGAACTAAGTGGTGCTGAGGCTGAACTAATATCAGCAAAGAATTCTCTAAAAGTTACAAAAGTTATTTTAGCTAAGGATGCAGGAATTGAAGGAGATTTTGAAATATTGGAAACAAAAATGAATGATCCCTATATTACTCTAACCGTTGACCATGTTAAAGCTCTTGCAAAGGAGCTAAGACCAGAGATTAAATCTGCTTTATTATCAAAAAATATAGCAAAAAAAAATGTAAACTATGTAATTGGTTCCTATTTTCCAACTATATCATTATCATTGAACTATCAAAAACTTGACCAAAGTCCTTCAAGCCATTTAACAAACAAGGAGTCAACATATGCTGTTGCTTCAATTAACTTTCCGATCTTTGAAGGGGGTCTAAGAAGGGCAGAATTAGGTGAAGCCAAAGCAAAGCTTAGACAGGCTGAGCTTCAGTATGAGGATACAGTAAAAGAGATATTTGTTGATGTAGAGTCTGCCTATCACAACTACATAACTTTCAGAGATACAATCAAATCTCTTGAAGATGAAGTAGCCTATGCAAGAGAAAACTTCAACTCTGTAATGAAACAGTATCAGTATGGACTCGCTAACAGTATTGATGTAACTGATGCTAACACCTTTCTCGTGACTGCTGAAAAAAAGCTTATGGAGGCTCAATACAACTATCAACTTTCTATAATAAGACTCAGACAAGCAACAGGGACATTGCTTAAGACATTCACGAGTAGTGAAATTACAGCTCAAGGAGAAAATAGGTGAGTCTCAAAGGCATAACTGAAAAGTTTAAAAATTCAAAAAGCATCAAAGTTGCCATATTAATTATTGTTGGACTGATAGTTTTAATCTTTATGTCTAAGGAGATTTATTATTATATTGTTTATGAAAGAACAGATGATGCTTATGTTGAAGGAACAATAGTTCCTATATCTCCACAGATTGCAGGAAAAGTGATTAAAGTTTATGTTGACCATAACCAGAGAATAAAAAAGGGTGACCCTCTTATTGAGATAGAGCCTGATGATTATATGGCAGATGTAAAGGCAAAGAGAGAAAATGTAAAAACCCTGTATAATCAACTTCAGGAAATATCATCATCATTGAATGAAGCAGCAGCAAAACTTAAAACTTTAGAAGCCAATCTCCAGGCTGCTCAAGCTCAAAGAATTCTTGCAGAAAATGAGCATGAAAGAATAAAAAGGCTTTATGAAGAAGACCTTGTTTCAAAAAGTAGATATGACGCTGCAGAATCAGCACTAAAAGTAGCAATAGCTCAGCAAAGAGCAGCAGAAAGCCAGATAAAAGAGGTGAAAGCAACTATAAACACTCTTACAACAAAAATAAAAACTCAGCAACATATAATAGGAAAAGCTCAGGAGGAACTCAAGATTTCTGAGATAAATTTAAAAAGAACTCTGATTGTTGCTCCAAGAGATGGGAGAATTGCCAAAAAATCAGTTGAAGTTGGACAGTATGTTCGTCCAGGACAACCTCTTATGGCTATTGTGGATGAACAGGATACATGGATAGGTGCCAATTTTAAGGAAACTCAAATAGAGAAAATGCGAGTCGGACAGCCTGTCAAAATTAAGGTAGATGCCTATCCTGGTAAAGTTTTTAGAGGGCGTGTGGCAAGTTTTCAACCCGGAACAGGTGCTGTTTTTAGTCTCTTTCCTCCTGAAAATGCAACAGGAAACTTTGTAAAAGTTGTCCAGCGAATTCCTGTAAGAATAATAATTGACTCTCCCTTTGATCCTGAGTATCCTCTCTGGCCAGGAATGTCTGTTATTCCTTATGTAGATGTAACAGTAAATACAGGAGCAAAATTAAAGGATGTTATGGGTAAAAAATGAAAAGCCAATTTATCTTCATTTTTCTGATAATTATCTGTTTATTCAATTGGGTATATGCTCAAGAACTTAAAACTTTATCTCTTCAAGATTGTATTGATATAGCAATAAAGAAAAATCCAGATATTCTTGCTTCAAAAGCCTCTGTTGAGAAAAATTTTTTCAAAATTGGAGAGGCTCGTTCTGGTTATTTTCCAGAGATAGACCTAACTCTGGGATATCAGAGAATGTATCAAGAAAATAGTATACGCCCCGAATACTCAAAACAGTACTCGGTGCAACTTAGTCTTACTCAGAGTATTTTTGATTTTGGAAAAACATCAAAACAGATACAACTTCAGCAAGAACTTTATAAATCAACAGAATGGCAGGATAAAGAAACTGTTTTACAGACAATTTATAATGTAAAAGAGGCATATTTCAGTGTTCTTAAAGCAAAAAAACATAAGGAGACAGCTTTGGAAGTTCTTAATCAATCTAAAAGACACCTTGAACTTGCAAAGGGATTTTATGAGGTTGGACTTAAACCAAAAATTGAGGTAACGAAGGCAGAAGTTGAACTAAGCAATGCAAAGCTTGGTTTAATAACAGCAGAGAGGCAACTCTCTCAAGCTTTTTTAAATTTAAAAGTAGCAATGGGAGTAATTCATATGTCAGACTTTGATATAAAAGAAGAATATAATATAAGAAAGCTTGATGAACAGGAAATATTGAATATTGCAATTGAGAGAAATCCTCAACTTCAGGCAATAAAGTTCAACAAGCAAGCATCAATCTCTACAGAAGAATTATTAAAACGAGAATATATGCCAAAAATTATGGGTACAGCAAGTTATGGATATGTTAACGAACAATTCCCTCTTGATAGGAAATGGACACTTTTTTTGCAAATGAGCCTTCCTCTTTTTAGTGGATGGTCTACAACCTATAAAATTAAACAAGCAAAGGCAGATACAGCCTATTACTCCTACAAGGAAGACTCTATCAAACAGCAGATAACCTCACAGATAAAAAATCTATTTGTCCAACTTAAAGAGGCTTCTCAGAAGATAGAAACACTTAAGATCGCACTGAAAAGTGCAAGAGAAAATCTTGATCTTGCAATGGGAAGATATGAAGTAGGAATAGGAAGTTCAATAGAAGTTGTAGATGCCTTAGTTCTTTATGAACAGACAAATACACAGTATTGGCAGGCAGTTTATGACTATAATGTAACCTATGCACAAATACAGAAAACAGCAGGATGGTTAGAATGAAAAAAAAGAAAAAAATATTTATAGTTTCAGTAATAGTAGTTCTTATTATCTTAATAGGTTTAGTAATTATTATTTCAAGGTCAAAAAAAACAGAGTTTAAAACTGTTAAAGTTCAAAGGGGAGATGTTATTCAAAGAGTTACGGCAACAGGAAATGTAAATCCTGTAACAACAATTCTGGTGGGAACCAGGGTCTCTGGAACAATCGTAGCTTTGTATGCTGACTACAATTCTGTTGTAAAAAAAGGTCAGCTTATTGCACAGATTGATCCAACACCTTTTGAGAATGAACTTAAACAGGCTGAGGCAGAGCTTTATAATGCAAAGTCAAATCTTTTTAAGGCAGAAGTTAGTTTAAAAGATTCTGAAAGAACCTTGAAAAGAAAACAGGAACTTTTTAGCAGGGACTTTATCTCTCGGAGCGAGCTTGATGATGCAGAGACAGCATACAACACTGCTAAAGCTCAATACGAGATAGCCCTTGCACAGTTAAAAAAAGCCGAAGCTGGATTAAGACAAGCAAGAACAAATCTTGGATACACAAAGATAGTATCTCCTGTTGACGGAGTTGTTATTGCAAAGAATGTTGAAGTTGGACAGACAGTGGCAGCAAGTTTTCAAACTCCCACACTCTTTACAATAGCTCCAGATCTTACAAAAATGCAGGTTGACACGAATGTAGATGAGGCAGATATTTCAAAAATTAAAAATGGTATGGAGGCAACTTTCACTGTTGATGCCTACTCTGATAAGAAGTTTAAAGGAGTTGTATCACAGATAAGACTTTCTCCAACAGTTACCCAGAATGTGGTAACCTACAATGTTGTAATTTCGGTTGATAACAGCCATTTACTTCTCAAACCAGGTATGACTGCTAATGTTACCTTTGTCACTCAAGAAAAAAAGAATGTTATTAAAATTCCCAATGCTGCTTTAAGATTCAAAATGCCCGATGCTGTTGCTTCAAAGGAACAGGGAGTCTGGGTTTTAAGAGATGGAAAACCTGTTAGAATTAAAATAAAAGCAGGAATAAGCGATGGGGAATGGACTGAAATTTTAGAAGGAGAAGTAAAGGAATTCGAGGAAGTAATAGTTGACATTCAAAGGGATAAAAAAGGTTCTCGTACAACCACAAACTATCCTCCTCCACCAAGATTTTAACTATGCCAATCATAAAACTTGAAAATGTAACAAAAACATACAAAGTCGGTGATCAGCAGTTAGTTGTTCTTGACGGAATTTCTGTTGATATTGAAGAGGGTGAATTTGTATGTATAATGGGACCTTCAGGCTCAGGAAAATCAACCTTTATGAATATAGTAGGATGCCTTGATACTCCAACAAAGGGTAAATACTATCTTGAAGGAGTGGATGTCTCCACGATGGATTTAGATGAGCTTTCTGAGATAAGAAATAAAAAAATTGGTTTTGTTTTTCAACAGTTTAATCTTTTGCCAAGAGCCACTGCCATTGAAAATGTAGAACTCCCTCTTATATATGCAGGTGTTCCTACTCGGCAAAGAAAACAAAAGGCACTTGAGACCCTCTCATGGGTTGGACTTAAAGATAGAGCTAACTACTATCCAAGACAGCTAAGTGGTGGACAACAACAGAGAGTAGCTATAGCCCGCGCACTTATCAATAATCCCTCAATAATTCTTGCTGATGAGCCAACAGGAAATCTTGACTCCAGAGTAAGTATAGAAATTATGGAGATTTTTAAAAAACTTAATAAAGAGAGGAAATTAACAACTATTATTGTTACCCATGAACCAGACATAGCAGCCTTTGGTAAGAGACAGATAAGATTTCTTGATGGTAAAATTATAAGTGATACCAAATCATGATTGCTTTGACTTCTATAATTAATATTGCCATGAGATCACTTATAGCAAATGCTATGAGATCTTTTCTTGCTATGCTTGGCATTATAATAGGAGTGGGTGCTGTAGTTACCATGGTTGCCATTGGAACAGGTGCAAGTGAAAAAATTTCTGCTCAGATATCAAGTATGGGAAGCAATTTAATTCTTATTCTTCCAGGAGCAACAACTCAAGGTGGTATAAGAATGGGAGCAGGAACACATCAAACCCTTAAGATGACAGATGCTGAGGCAATTGCAAAGGAGTGTTCTGAAGTTGCTGCAGTAGCTCCTGTGATATCTGGAACAGCTCAGGTGGTTTTTGGAAATCAGAACTGGTCAACGGCTGTGCTTGGAACAACTCCTGATATGGTAACTGTTCGTGAGTGGGATGTGGTAATGGGGAGATTTTTAACAGACCAAGACATAAGAAGTGGAACAAAGGTTGCTGTAATTGGACAAACTGTAAGTGAAAAGCTTTTTGGAGAACTTGATCCTGTGGGAAAGATAATTAGAATAAAAAAAATACCCTTTGAAATTGTTGGTGTTCTTGGTAAAAAAGGGCAGTCTCCTACAGGACAGGACCAGGATGATATAATATATGTTCCAATTACAACAGCTCAGAGAACTCTTTATGGCAATGTTTTACCAGGTAGAGTAAGACTAATCTATGCAAAAGCGATTTCCCTTGAAGCAATTCCTTTAGCAACAGAGCAAATAAGAACGCTTCTTAGACAGAGACATAAAATTGCACCAGGTCAGGAAGATGATTTTACTGTTATGGACTTAACTCAAGTTCTAAAAACCGCAGAAGAGTCTACTAAAACTATGTCAGTTTTACTTGGTTCTATAGCCTCTGTTTCATTAATAGTAGGTGGAATAGGCATTATGAACATAATGCTTGTCTCTGTTACAGAGAGGACAAGAGAAATTGGAATAAGAATGGCAGTTGGAGCAAAACCAAAGGATATAAGAAGACAGTTTTTGATAGAGTCAGTTTTTTTAACGATGATAGGAGGAGTTTTGGGGCTTTTGCTTGGAATTATTGCATCATTGATTTTATCCTCTATAATGCAATGGTCAATAAGTATTTCATTTCTTTCAGCTTTCATAGCCTTTGGTTTTTCAGCCTTTGTTGGTATTTTTTTTGGTTTTTATCCTGCATATAAAGCATCTTCTCTTAATCCGATTGATGCATTAAGGTATGAGTAATCTGGTATAATAAAAAAATTGGAGGGGTGGCCGAGTGGTTTAAGGCGGCGGTCTTGAAAACCGCTGTAGGGTTTTCCCCTACCGGGGGTTCGAATCCCTCCTCCTCCGTTTACTGCTTATTACTATGAAGATAAGATTAATTATTTATCAAACTTAAGTTTAAATAGCTTTAATAAAATTAATCTCCCAGCTAAACTGAAATTAAATATAAAATAGTTAATCCTCGTAATCACTTTTATATAGAAGCTTAAAATTCACAAATTTAAGCTATTAAACTATTTTTGTAGATTATTTTTTGTTCGTATTAATTAAGAGTCATTACACAATTATGACAAGATTATCCCTGTGAATTATTTCATCCGAGTATTTATATCCCAGAATTTTTTCAATTTCTGAAGATTTTTTGCCTTTTATAAGTTTTATTTCACAGGAAGAATAGTTAACCAAACCTTTTGCGATTCTTTCTCCTTTCTCGTCAATACAATATACTGCATCACCCACATCAAAATCTCCTTCAACTTTTTTAATCCCTGATGGCAAAAGACTTTTCCCATTTTTCAGTAATGCTTTAACAGCGCCTTCGTCAATATAGAGATTACCCTTTGCTCTTGTTGCATAGGCAATCCAGCCCTTTCTGGATGTTACCTTTTGGGCTACTGGTTCAAAGTATGTGCCTATCTGTTTTCCTTCAATTACAGCTTTAATATTTCCATAGTTCCTTCCACTTACAATATGAACAGGAATACCAAAGGAAGTTGCTTTTTTGGCAGCTATGACCTTTGAATACATACCGCCTGTTCCATATCCTGTGCTTGTTGGTTTAGCTATCTCTGTAAGTTCTCTGGATACCTCTTTAACATGCTTTATTATCTTAGCATTAGGGTCTTTTTTGGGATCCGATGTATAAAGTCCTTCAACATCTGATAAAATTATCAAATGATTTGCCTCAATAAGCCCTGAAACCAATGCTGCAAGCTGATCATTATCACCAAATTTTATTTCATCTGTTGCAACAGTGTCATTTTCATTTATTATAGGAATAACACCCATCTCAAGAAGTGTAAGAATTGTATTTTTTGCATTAACGTAACGAATTCTGTCACTGAGGTCATCTCTTGTAAGAAGAATCTGAGCTACATGTTTTTTATATTTAAAAAAAGACCTCTCATACATCCACATAAGAAGAGGCTGTCCAACTGCAGCTGTAGCTTGTTTTTTCCTTATTTCTCTGGGTTTAGTTTTAAGTCCGAGTTTTCTTAACCCAGAAGCAATTGCTCCAGAGGAAACCATTACAACTTCTATTGATTTATTATGAAGTTCGGAAACTTCCTTTGCCAAATAAAGAATTCTCTTTTGGTTAATGCGTCCTGCTTTGTCAGTTAAAAGGTTGCTTCCTATCTTTACAACAATTCTCATTTTTTACCTACTTTCTCTGCAAGATAATGTAAAAGTTTATCAATACCTTCTTTTTTTACTGCACTTATTGGGAAAAAATCAATTCCTTTTTCTTCACAATATTTTTCAAGCTTTCTAAGTCTTGTTCCTTCATAGGCAATATCAGTCTTTGTTCCTACCACTGCTAAAGGCTTTTTTGTAAGGGCTGGATCATAAAGTTTAAGTTCTTTCTGAATTTTTTCAAAGTCTTCCCGAGGATCAGACTCTAAAAGATCTGATACATCAACAAGATGAAGGAGTAAAGAGGTTCTTTCAACATGTCTTAGAAATTGATGTCCCAATCCTGATCCCTTATGAGCATCTTCAATTAATCCTGGTATATCAGCAACAACAAAGCTTTGATAGTCACCATATTTTACAACTCCAAGAACCGGGGTAAGGGTTGTAAAGGGATAATCTGCAATCTTTGGTCGAGCAGAGCTTATTACTGAAATCAAAGTTGATTTGCCAGCATTTGGAAGCCCTATTAGTCCTACATCTGCAAGAAGTTTAAGCTCAAGAATTATCCATCTTTCTTCTCCCTTTTGTCCAGGTTGGGCATATTTTGGGGCTTGATTTGTAGGGGTCGCAAAATGAGCATTTCCAAACCCTCCTTTGCCACCTTTTGCAACAATAAAGTATTTTCCCTCTTCATCAAGGTCTGAGAGAATTTCTTCTGTCTCAGCATCCTTAACCACTGTTCCAACAGGAACTTTTATTATCAAGTCCTCTCCGTCTTTACCTTTCATATTGCTTCCTTTGCCATGCTGACCTCGTTCGGCTTTATAGGTTTTTTGATATTTATGGTCAAGAAGTGTATGAAGTTCAGAAGATGCTTGAATTATTACATCTCCACCTTTTCCACCATCTCCACCGTCAGGTCCTCCTTTTGGAACATACTTTTCCCTACGAAAACTTACACAGCCTCTACCACCATCGCCAGCTTTTACATAAATTTTTACATAGTCAATGAATTGCATGGGAGAAGAAAGGGTGGCTTTAACCACCCTCTGATTTATTGGGCAGGTTCAACTACTGGATAAACGCTTACTTTAAGTCTCTGTTTATCTTTTCTTTCAAATTTAACAACTCCATCAATCAATGCAAAAAGAGTATAGTCAGAACCAACTCCTACATTTGCTCCTGGATGAAATCTTGTTCCTCTTTGACGGACAAGAATATTTCCAGCTTTGACAAACTGGCCACCAAATCTTTTTACACCAAGCCTTTTAGCCTGGCTATCCCTTCCATTTCTTGAACTTCCAACGCCCTTTTTATGTGCCATTTTATCCTCCTACTATAATTTCTTTTATCTTTATTTTAGTATACCATTGTCTGTGTCCTTTTAGCTTGTGTATGGCTTTTTTTGAAGGAGGTCTATAGACAAAAACTTTTCTGCTCTTTGCCTCTTCAATAACTTCAGCTTTAACTTTGACACCTTCAATGTAAGGATTTCCTATCTTAAGCCCTTCATTGTCCTTAACAGCTAAAATCCTGTCAAAAATTATTTCTTTCCCAGGTTCAATATTAAGCTTTTCAATTTTTAATATCTCTCCAGATTTAACTCTAAGTTGTTTACCTCCTGTTTCTATAACCGCGTACATTAAACACCTCCTTATGGAATTACTTTATTCAATGGATACTCAACAAAACCTGATGCACCTGCATCCTTGAGCTTAGGTAAAAGTTCTCTAACTCTTTTTTCATTTATTATAACCTCCACAGCATACCATCCTTCATCATAAAGCTGTGAAATTGTAGGCGAATGTAATGAATTAAGTAAGCTTAGCACTTTCTTGAGAGAATCCTTTGGAACATTCATCTTGAGCCCCACTTTTTCTTCAGCCAATAAAGCACCCTGAAGAAGTATTGCTATATCCTGCATCTTTTTTTGTTTCCATGAGTTTTTCCATGCATTTTTGTTTGCAATAAAACGCGTGGTTGATTCAAGAATTGTTTCAATAACCCGCAATTTATTTGCTTTTAGAGATGTTCCAGTTTCTGTTAAGTCAACAATAGCATCAGCAAGATAGGGTGGTTTAACCTCTGTTGCTCCCCATGAAAAATATACTTCAGCCTTGATGCCTTTTGATTTTAAATATCTCTTTGTATATCCAACAAGTTCAGTGGCAATTCTTTTTCCCTGTAAGTCTTCCAATGTTTTTATTGGAGAATCTTCTGGAACAGCTATAACCCATCTTACAGGTCTAAATCCTTCTTTTGCATATCTAAGTTCAGCAACCTCTACTACGTCCACATCCTGTTCAAGAATCCAATCATATCCTGTGAGTCCACAATCAAGATATCCTTTTTCCACATAGACTGGAATCTCCTGCGCTCTTAAAAGCATACCTGATATTTCTTCATCGTCAATCACAGGATAGTATGACCTATGTGAAACATGTATATTGTATCCAGCTTTTTTAAAAAGCTTTAATGTGGTCTCTTGAAGACTTCCCTTGGGTAATCCAAGTTTTAAAACTTTATCCTTCATTTTAGTTTAAGACCCTCCAAGATAAGTTTAGAAATTTTAGTTTAAAATTTTTATCAACTTTCAGTCAACTTTTACTGGCAAGAGCGAAGAAATCAATTCATCCATTATGCAGCCTTATTTTTCATCAAGGAAAAAAATGCTTACATTTTTTAAATATAACTTTACTGAAGTTAAGAAATTTTGCTAAATTAGAAAATATTCTAATAATAGGGAGGATAAGTTGACTGAAAGGATTCCTATGACACCTGAAGGTTATGCAAAGCTTAAAGAAGAATTGGAAAGACTAATCAAAATTGAACGTCCAGCAATAATAAAGGCAATTGCTGAAGCTCGTGCTCATGGTGATCTTTCAGAGAATGCGGAGTATCATGCTGCGAGAGAAAAGCAGTCTTTTATTGAAGGAAGAATTCAAGAGCTTCAAGCTAAACTTTCTCGTGCATATGTAATTGATCCATCAAAGATAAATCAAAATAAGGTTGCCTTTGGTGCAAAAGTCAGTGTTATTGATATTGATACAGAAGTAGAAATGGAGTTTCATCTTGTAGGACCAGATGAAGCAGATGTAAAAAATGGTAAAATATCCATTACCTCTCCTGTAGGTAAAGCTCTAATCGGCAAAGAAGTTGGTGATCAGGTTACTATAAAGGCTCCTGCAAAGACATTTAACTACGAAATTATCTCAATAAGCTTTGAATAAGCTATTTAAATCAAAAGTTATAGATAACGAAGAAATAAGAAACGGTATCTATGTGATTTCGCTTGAGATTCCACTTAATGTAGAAAGCAAGCCCGGACAGTGTTGTATTTTAAGAGTTAATGAGAG
>JANXBR010000002.1 GCA_025060625.1 Thermodesulfovibrio sp. | reverse complement strand
GTCTTTGTCTCCAGTTTTAACATACTTTGTCTCCATATAAGCTACAAGGATGGACAATCCAAGAGTAAGGGGAACAAAGATAAAATGAAAGGCAGCAGTTATGGCAAACTGTAGCCTACTTAATAAAACTGTGTCCATACCTCCCTCCTAAATTTTAAATTGTTGACTAATTTTATCCACTTTTAAAAAAAATGTCAATACTTCCTTCTTTTTTTACTAATGTTGTTAAAATTTTATTGCTATGGTAAAAATTTTGTATATTACTTTTTACATTTATGATCCAATTAGGGAGTATGTATTTCTTTGCTTTTTCAATAATATAGTAACCACAGAGGAAAGGCGGAGACTTTACAATTGAAAAAAAAATTTATATAATACAAATTATAAAGGAGGAGGATGCAATGAATATTTTTGGGAAAGATACAAATATTGAAGTCAGTGTCTCAAATAACTTAATAAGAATTTATGGTCAAGTCCAAAATATTGCTGATTATGCCCTTATAAGAGAGAAAATAGTTGAGATGATATCTAATAATTTCCGAGATATAAAAATAGTTTTTGAAGAATCCAATGCAGTTACATCTTCAATTATAGGATTTCTCCTAAAAGTGACACAGAAAGATAAGATAAATATACATGTTGTTGCAAAAAACGAAGATCTCTATCTTTTATTTGAGATCCTTGGGCTTATTGATATCTTCAAAGTTACAAAGTCAGAATGATTACCTCCACATCCCATGCATATAGATATAGTGAAACCTCTGAAATCTTAAGAGAGATAAGGGTTTTGGTTGTTGATGATGATTATCTTACAACAGCTTCTCTTGAGATGTTTTTATCTCCTTATATTCCTAATTTATTATGTTTAAACTCTCCTCTCAATGCTTCATATTATCTTGAAAACCATCATGTAGATCTCCTCATAACAGATTATTGGATGAACGACCTAACAGGTGTAGAACTTATAAAAATTGCAAAAAAATATAATCCTGATATTTGTACTATATTACTTACTGTTGAAGATAGGCTTCCAGTTGCAGAAATTGTAAATCTTGGTGTTGATAGATATCTCAAGAAACCTGCGATGGGAACCAAACTACTTGAAGCAATTGAGTATGCTGTTCATAGAATACTTCTCAAAAAGATACTTATTGATAAGCAGAAAAAGGAAATTGAACTAATGAAATATAAAGAGAAGTATAATGAATATCATCAGAAAGAGGCATACAAAAAACAAGTTAATATTCTTAAAGATGACTTAAAAGATGCCACATTTCTTAAGAAATTTGAGGTTGGAGATAATATCTACTACTTTAAATCTTTTTATAAACCGAGGGAGATTTTAAGTGGCGATTGTTACTCAATAAGATTGATTGATGATAGAAGAGTTTTTATTTATCTAATTGATACAATGGGAAAGGGATTTTCCTCTTCAATTACTTCAATAAATTCAGCGGCTATTTTAAATTATCTCATATCAAAATATACAACTCGTATAAGTTTTCCAATAATAAATAAAACTATTAAAAAGTTCCTTGATTTCATAAAAACTATTCTGCTTGATGAAGAGATAGTCTGTGCCTTATTTATTGAGATAGATTTTAGGGATCAAAAGATATTATATTCCAATTTTTCAATGCCGCCTATGTTTTTGGTAATAGATAAAAAATTAACAATTATAAAGCCAAATAACACACCAATAAATAAAAACACTAATGATTTTAAAATTGATATAATAAAAATTGATAACTTAGAAAAAGTTTTTTTAGTTTCAGATGGTATTATTGAGGCAAAGGATAGGGAAAATAAGATTTACTATCATAAACTTATACAAAGTATTCCAAAGACTAAATATATGAAAAATTTTCTGAAAAAATTAAATGATGAGCTTGAGGAAATACCTGATGATGTTACAGCAATATTTATTAATAAAGTCTCATTTGATGGATACTTTAAGAAAACCTTTACGATCAATTCTACTCTTAAAGATATAAACAGATTTATTAAAATTTTTTGTGATAGGCTTAATAGGTCAAAAAGATTTAAAAATATATCAAATAAAGTTGGAGTTGTTCTTAGTGAACTTCTTCTTAATGCCCATGAACATGGAAATTTAGGTATCACCACTGATATTAAGGACTCAGAAATTCATGAAGAAAGCTACTATGAAAAATTTATTGCCAAACTTGAAAAGACCGTCAATAAGTCTATTAAACTAACAATAGTTATATCTTTAACTAAAAAACAAATTTACATAACCATTGAAGATGAAGGTAAAGGTTTTGATAGAACATCTATTGAGACAGGATACTACAGTAAGTACGGACTTGATATAGTTAATCATCTTACAGATGAATTTTTCTTCAATTTTGCAGGTAACCAGTGTTTTGTATTATTTGATTTAAAAGGTAAAAGTCTTGTTTCAGAAGCAATTCCTTTAGAATTAAAAACTAATAATTAATGGTGATTAAAATGATAGAGATAAATAGCAACATCTTAGAAACTAATCTCAATGAACTTGAAAAAGACAGACTAATTCAGGAACTGTTAATCCATAAGCGTGAGTTGGAGATGCAAACCGAGGAGCTTAGAAGACTTAATCTTGAGATTGACACAATAAAAAATCAATATATAGAACTTTTTAATTCAGCACCTATAGGATATGTGACGATAAATATTAATGGAATAATAAAAAACTGTAATGAAGCATTTAAAAATTTAATTGGTAAAGAAGCAGATGAAATAGTGGGAACTCCCTTTGTCAATTATGTTGACTCAGATGATAAAAATAAATTTATTCTAAATTTCAGAGACTACTTCAATGAAAAAATAGGAAAGAAAATGGAATTGAAGATAAAAGGAAAACATAAAATTTACAATACTATTATTTTAACAAGACCAACTATTGATAAAAATAGCCTTCTTTTAACAATAACTGACATTTCAGATATAGTAGATAGAGAAAATCTTATAAGGACATATATGTCAATTATTGAAGCAGCACCTGTCTCAATAGTAATAACAGACAGAAGAAATAGAATTGTTTATGTGAATGAAAACTATACAAAGGTATCAGGTTACAGCAAAGAGGAGCTTATGGGTAAAGATCCTGGAGTTTTAAAATCAGGAAAGACACCAAAAGAAACCTATAAAGAACTATGGGCTATGCTAAAAGAAGGCAAGGCTTGGCGGGGAAGATTCATAAACAAAAACAAAAATGGAGAATTTTTTATTGAAGAGGCTTTCATATCTCCCATATTTGACAAAAATGGTAGAATTATCAATTTCATAGCAGTAAAAAGAGACATAACAGAAGAACTTCAAAGGGCTGAAAGAGAAAAGAGAGAAGAACAGATTAGATTTATATACAACATATCCGGAATAATTGCTCATAATTTGAATAATATAAACATGCCTATACTTGTAGTTGCTCAGATGCTAAAAAATGAACCTGATCTTAGCAAATATGAGAAAGAACTTGATATCATTATTAAATCTGTTGAAAAGGCAACAAATTTAATAAATAAGATTTTAAACGTAAGTAAAAATATAATACTTTTAAAGAGACCTATCACGATAGAAAATCTTATATCTTTAACTCTTGATAGATGTAGAGATATTATTCCATCTAACATTGATTTAGTAATCAACTATGAAAACTTAAATGCTGAGAAAATAATAGTTGATTCAGAATTAATATCCTATGCTCTCTATCACATTATTAAGAACTCCATTGAGGCAATGTCAGAAGGTGGAAAAATTTATATTAGAGTATATAAAGTTCTCTCTGAGCAACAAAATAGCTGGATTATATTTGAGATAGAGGATCAAGGGGAAGGTATAAAAGAAGAAATATTTGATAGAGTATTTGAGCCTTTCTTTACTACAAAACTTGCTATCAATGCTCTTGGAGTAGGGCTATCTGAAGTTAAAGGTATTGTAGAAGCTCATGAGGGTAAAGTTGAGATTGAGTCAGTACCAAATATAGGAACAAAAGTTAAGGTTTATTTACCATTAAATTTTAAAGATGAATGACTCTAATTTAACTCAAAGATCAAAATTTCCAGATTACTTTGTTTGTCTTGGTGCTTCAGCAGGAGGACTTGAGGCTATTGAGTCTTTTGTTCAAAATTTGCCAATAAAGAACAACATAGCAGTAATAATCATCCAACATCTCTCGCCTAATTACAAAAGCATGATGGTAGAAATTTTATCAAAGCGAACAAAAATACCTGTTCATGAGGCGAAAAATGGTATGATAGTTGAAGGAGGAAATATCTATGTTATACCACCAAAAAAGAAAATGACCATATCCAATGGAAAATTAGTTGTAGAGGATGTATCCGATTTAACAGGACTTAATTTTCCCATTGACACTTTTCTTCGTTCACTTGCAATAGACCAGGGTGAAAAGGCTATAGCTGTGATATTATCAGGAACAGGAACGGATGGTGCAAGAGGAATAAGAGATATTAAGGAACATGGTGGAATAATCTTTGTTCAAGATGAGAAATCAGCTAAGTTTGATGGTATGCCTAAATCAGCTATATCTACTGGAGTTGTTGATTTTGTTATGAATCCAGTAGAGATTGCTAAAAAGATTATTTCCATGCCAAAGTATCCGACAAACTACATTGTTGAGGAAAAAGATGATGTTATTACGAAGGATGAAATTCTCCAGAGAATTCTCGCTCTCCTTAAGGCAAACCATAATGTAGACTTTACTCTCTATAAACCTTCAAACATTATAAGAAGAATTGAAAGAAGAATGGCAATTAACAGAGTGGAAAACATAGTAGACTATCTTAACTATTTATACAAAAACCCTACAGAAATTGAACTACTATATAAAGATTTTCTCATTGGAGTAACAAGCTTTTTCAGAGACATTCAGGTTTTTCAAGAGTTAAGAGAAAAATATATTCCTGATATCATAGAAAAATTTGATGATGAATGGCTGAGAGTATGGGTAGCTGGTTGTTCAACTGGGGAAGAAGCTTATACAATCTCTATTCTATTCAATGATGTAATGGAAAAAATGAGGGTTAGTCGCAAAATTAAAATTTTTGCTACCGATATTGACAGGCGAGCCTTACAAGTTGCCTCATTGGGAATTTATCCAGAAAGCATAGCTGCCGATGTGCCCCATGAATTTTTAAGTAAATACTTCACAAAGAGTGATAATCAGTACATAATAAAGAGAAGAATCAGAGAATCAATAGTTTTCGCTGAACATAACATTCTTAAAGATCCACCATTTACCAACATATGTCTATTAAGTTGTAGAAATCTGCTTATATACTTAAAACCAGAGACTCAAAACAGGCTAATAAAAATATTCTACTTCTCTCTTAAGAAAGGAGGAACACTGGTTCTTGGCACAAGCGAGTCAATAGGTGAACATACAAAACTCTTTGAAACTCTGGATTCAAAACTAAAAATATACAAAGCAAGAGAAAACATAAGACAGGCCCTGGAAATTCCTATTGAAAGAATCTCAGTAGAAAAAACACAGGATAATTTAAGAAAAAATATTATCTATCAATATTTTGCTGATACTTATCACAAAGAAAAGGGACTTAATACGGAAATAATCTTAAAAGCAATCTCTAAAAAATTTTTTGATGCTATCGCTGTAGTAGATAAAAATTTGAACCTTATCTATTTAGATGGAAATGTTGATAAATATTTTACCCTTCCGATTGGTGTACCAAGTCTAAACTTAGAGAAAGTAATCAAAAAAGATTTTTCAAAAATACTTATTAGCATGATAAAAAAATCAATAGACTTCTCTAAGAGAGTAAAGATTACAAAAAAAATCCCGAAGAAAAAAGAAGCTGTTCAATTTGAAATAATCCCTATAGATGAATCTGAAGAAAATTATTTCTGCATATTAATGATTAGTCAAAAAACTCAAGAAAAAATTTCTGAAGAGGTGGAGGTTTTTGAAGATTCATCGTTGAGCCTAAAAGAAAGTTATATTAAAGAACTTGAAAATGAACTTCAGAGAACAAAGGAGAGACTTCATGCTACAATTGAAGAACTTGAGACTTCAAATGAAGAACTTCAGGCAACCAATGAAGAACTCCTGGCAAGTAATGAAGAACTCCAGGCAACCAATGAAGAACTTCAGGCAACTAATGAAGAGCTTTACACAGTCAACAATGAATTGCAAAATAAAATAATTGAACTAACTGAACTGCAAAATGACTTAGAGAGCCTTTTAACATCCTCTCAGATAGGGATAATCATGCTTGATCCAGATTTGAGAATAAAGAAATACTCCCCAAAGGTTAAAGATATATTTGATATAGCAGACATTGATATAGGAGCACCAATCAATCATATAAATCACAAAATTATAGATTTTGAACCATATATTCATATTAAAAGGGCAATTATTGATGGAAGACCGATATCTCACGAAATAGAGACAACTGATGGAAGCAGCTATTTGATGAAAATCAATCCCTTCATTTATAAAAAATCTGACAGCACAGGAGTTGTATTAGTTTTTATTGATATTACTGAGTACAAGAGGGTAACTCAATCTCTTGAGATAAAGGAAAAAATAATGAAGGAAACGCATAAGATTGCTAATATTGGTGGATGGTATTTTGATATTATAAATCACAAGATGTACTGGACCGATGAGGTCTATCTTATTCATGGTCTTGAAAAGAGAGAGTATGAAGATGATCCTCTTTTATTGATTGAAAAATCCCTTAAATGTTATGGAGATAGAGCAAAGGAGATTTACGAAGCCTTTAATAAATGCTTAAAAGAGGGAGTTCCTTATGACCTAATATTTCCTTTTAAAAAATATACTGGGGAGGAGATAACTATTAAAACAACTGGCAATCCAATATATGAGGATGGAAAAATTATTGGAGTAGTGGGAACCATTATGGAACTACCCAAGAAAAAACAAGACTAAAAAACCTTTATTATTCTAAAAATGCAACAAAAAAATAAAGTTCAAAATTCTTATGTAATAAATAAGGATTTTATAATAATAGATGTACATCCAAATTGGGATAAATTTTTAAGGGAAAATGATGGAGACAGGAATACTTTAAGTAACAACATAAAAGGAAAAAACATAATGGAATACATTAAAGGAGACTCAGTAAAGATGTGGTATGAGTCAATCATTAATCTGGCAAAAAATCTTGGTATTAATATAACAAGACCTTACAGATGTGACTCCCATGATAAAAAGCGATTTATGGAGATGGAGGTCATTCCTTTAAGAAATGGTGATATATTGATTAATCATTACATTATAAAGGTGGAAGAAGTGAGAGATCATATTAACCATCCATTTTTATTTGGAAATATTAAAGGAAAAGAAACCATATTAAGATGTAGCATATGTAACAGATTCCATTATAATAACTCCTGGATTGAGATTGAAGAGGCAATTAAATACTATAAATTTACAAATATAACGATATCTGACATCATATGTAATGACTGTATAAAAAGAGAGTTATTAGAAGATAAAATATAATAAAAACTATTCGGAGTTTGCTAATTTGAGATATAGATTTGTATTGTTTGCTGTTATATTTATTTTAATTATTGCCTTTTTGATATATACTGAAAGCACACTGTATAATGAAGATATTAAAATTGGCACTTCATACTGGCTTGGCTATGGCTTTTTGTATTATTTACAGGATGCCAAAATACTTGATAAAAATTTTGAAGTTATAGAGTTTAACTCAACCAGTGAAGTATTAAGAGCTTACAGAAACAGATTAATAAACTCTCTATGTCTTACAACAGATGAAGTTTTAAGAAATTACACAGAAAATGATCCTTATACTATTTTGATTGTATTATCAGTATCTGAAGGAGCAGACTTAATTATTGCCAGGAAAGACATAAAAGAACCCTCAGCTCTTAAAGGAAAAAGAATTGGACTTGAAAATACAGCATTGGGAAGATATATGTTCAAAAGATTTCTGGAAATTAATAAATTTGATGAAAGGGACTTCTTTTTAGTCTATGTTGAACCCCATGAGCACTATAAGAGTTTTGCTGAGGGAGATATTGATGCTGTCATTACCTATGAGCCAATAGCTTCAAGAATCATATCTGCTTTAGGAGGAAATATAATATTCTCAAGTAAGCAGATTCCTGGAGAAGTTTATGACTTTGTTCTGGTAAGGAGAGATTTTCTCTTAAAAAACAAAAAAAAGATAAAAGATATGATTAATCATTATTTCGAAATAATTGATGAATTTAAAATATCAAATAGTGATATGTATGATAAATATCTAAGTGAAAACTATAAAATTTCAATGGAAAAATTGCATGATATATTTAATTTTGATAAGATAAAGTTTTTTGATAAAAAAGAAAACAGGGAGTTATTGCTTAAAGGAGAGCTTGAACAAAAGCTCAGATTGATCGAGAAGTATTTTTCATTAAAAGAACCAGTTGATTATTCTAAACTAATTGATATAAAGATACTAAATGAACTTTATAGAGAATAAAATTCATAAGATATTCCAAAAATATAAGATTTCATTACTAATTCCCCTAATGGTTGTTTTTTCTGCTCTGATTGTGAATCTAATCTTAATATTCTTTGATTTTAGATTCAGTCTAAGCTTTATAAATAATAATCTGATTATTGAAGATGCAAAACTAATGCAAAATACAATTCAGCAACAAATTGAGTATTTTTATGAAACTGGAGATATTGAACAAATTAAGAAAATTATCAAAAATTTCTCCATTCACCAAAGTATAGATACTATTGATCTGGTAAACTTTTTTGGATTAGTTGTAGCTTCAAATAGAGAGAAAAATATAGACACTTATGTAGACATAAAAAAAGTAAATTTAGGTTGTCAAAATTCAAAAGATAAAATTATATGCATAAATCCGATTTTTGTTAAAGAGGAACCTTATGGCTATTTAATCATGAGTATAAAAAGAGAAGTCTTTGAATCACAGATTATTAAATTTTTGTCTTTACGATATACGATACACTTAGCTATCATATTGATTGCAAGCTTTATATTAATGTTTCTATTAAACATGTCAGTAACAAAAAACTTAAAGATAATATCAGAACAGGTTGATTCCATTGTAAGAGGTCACTATGTAAATCCAAAAAAAATTGAAGGGAATAATGAATTTGCCAAAATAAGCGAAAAACTAAATAAAACTTCCAAAAGACTATGGGAACTCATTCACTATGACTATCTAACAAGAATTCCCAACAGATATTATATAGTAAAAGCCTTCAGTGAGCTTAAAGCTCAAAATAAAGAGAGACTATTTATAGGAATAATAGATATAGACAACTTTAAGGAAATAAATGATTTCTTCGGACACAATATGGGTGATTATCTTTTAATGGAGTTTGCTGAGAGATTAATGAAGATATCCGAGGAGAATAAAATTTTTGTTGGAAGAACTGGTGGTGATGAATTTATGATTTTTGGCGAATATGATGAATACCGCAAACTTCAAGAATTATTAAGTTACATAAAAGAAAAGATAGAGGGAATCTATAGTTTGATTCATTCAAATGTCAGAGTTACTGTATCAATAGGAGTTCATCTTGTATCCAAATTTGATAATTTTTATGATGCAATGAAAAAAAGTGACTTAGCTTTATATAGGTCAAAGAGTATGGGTAAAGGTAAAATTACTATATATACTAAGGAGATGCACAAATATGAAGAGAGACAGAAAGAGATTTTAAATTTAATATCTATGGCTATTGATAATAATGAGTTTTATATTGTCTTTCAACCGATATTTAATATAGAAAATAATGAAATCCATTCATATGAAGCTCTTTTAAGATGGAATAACCCAAAACTTGGGGAGGTATCTCCTGCTGAGTTTATTCCTATGATTGAAAAAACAGGAATGATTATTGAAGTAGGTAAATATGTGATAAAAGAGGCAATAAAAGCTCAAAGAGTTCTTAATAAGCCAATTCATATTAATATTTCTCTTGTTCAACTCTTTGATTCCCAGATTGTTGATTTTATAAGAAAGGAATGTAAAGAAAAGGGAGTTAGTTCAGAAAATATAGCAATAGAACTAATTGAAACACAAGAGATTTTTAAATTAAAAGAGATAAGAGATAACATAAATCGTCTTAAATATCATGGATATTACATATCCTTAGATGACTTTGGAACAGGATTTTCAAATATAGAACTTCTTGAAGAAATTGACCCTGACTCAATAAAGATTGACATGTCTCTCACAAAAGAAATAGTCTCAGACATTACTCACAGACACATAGTGCTTTCTATTGTAAAGATGGCTGAGGTTTTAGGGATAAAAGTAATTGCAGAGGGAGTTGATTCAGAGGAAAAGCTTGAAGTACTCAGGGAACTGGGAGTTAAATACATGCAAGGTTTCTATCTCGGGAATCCCAAAAAAATTGATTACTATATAAAAAATGAAGATAAAAATTAAAAATAGGATATTTGAAGAGATATTAGATAAAGTCTGTGACTGTGTTATCATTATTGACGAAGCCTGTAAGATTGTTTTTTGGAGTAAAAGATGTGAAGAACTCTTTGAGTATAAACTTGAACAAATAATAGGCATTGATATTAATAGAATTCTATCTTTCCCTGAAGATATTGAGTGCTCAGATAAAGTCTTTGATATCTTGATTAATTCTGAAAAATCCAAATCAATAGGAAAAAATTTCTATGTTATCTGTCATGGAAAAGATGGAAAAAAAATAAAGGCTACATTTTCACTCTATCAAATCAATATAGAGAAGGAAAAATACTATGTGGCTAAGTTAAGGAAATCGGAAGATTTAGTTATAACCCATACAGGATTAGAACCTCTTGTTGATAAGATATTAGATTTAATTCCCTTGCCAATTTTTGTTAAAGATAAAAACTTAAAATACACCTATGTAAATAAAGCCTTTGAGGATTTCACTGGTATAAGCAAAAAAGATGCAATTGGTAAAACTGTTTTTGAACTTTATCCCCATGAGATTGCAAAGGTCTATAATGAACAGGACCTAATGATCTTAGAAAAAACAGAAAAGCAGATTTACTCATTCAAGATGATAACAAAGGATGGATCCCTTAGGGAAGTGGAGTTTCATAAAGCCTCATTTTCAGATAGCGAAGGAAAAGTATCTGGAATATTAGGAATATACTTTGATATTCAAGAAAGAAATGATTTAATTAGAAGATTAGAGAGTGAAAAGCAAAAAACAGAAAAAGCCTATCAAGTAATGTCAAGATTTTTATCAATGATGGGACATGAACTTTTAACTCCTTTAAGTAATATTCTTGGTTATACCAACTTACTTCTTCTTAGTAGCGATTTAAAGGAGGTTTACATAGATTATCTAAAAAATATAAAAAATATGTGTGAGAGTCTTATGTCAATTATTACCGATTTACTTGAGATTTCAAAGCTTGAGAACTATACTCTCAAGTTAAATCCAGAGGAGACAAATCTTCCTGAACTAATATTTGATGTAGTTGATCATCTTAAGTATGAGTGCTATCTTAAAGGACTTGAGTTTTATCTTTACATATCACCAATTCTTCCAGAGAAGGTGATCGTTGATAAATTAAGGCTTAAACAAATCCTAATAAATCTTATTTCCAATGCAATAAAATACACTGAAAAAGGTTTTATAGAGTTCGGTATAATATGTGATAGAACAAATATGCCCCCAAATAAAGCAAAAGTTCAATTTAATGTATCTGACACTGGAATAGGAATAAGTGAAGATAAAATTGATAAGATTTTCTTACCTTTCTACAGGGTAGAAGAAAATTTAACTGAAAGAAAATTTGGAGTCGGATTAGGTCTTTTTCTTACAAAAAGACTTCTTCAGTTGATGGGAAGCGATATAAAGGTTAAATCAAAATTAGGAAAGGGAAGTAAGTTCTCTTTTGAGTTAATTTTTGATATTGTTGAAGATACCTCAGAGCAAAACTTTGAAAAACTCTTAGGTAAAAAAGCTCTTCTTATATTTGAACTTGATAAAAGATTCGTATCAATGATGAATTATCTCTTATACTGGGGAGTAGAGGCTATTATTCCTTCAAATGAAAGAGATTTTTTAGAATTAATTAATAAATATGAGCATTTTGATTTTCTCATTCTTGATTCAGACATTAAATCCATTGAAATTGATAAATTTTTTGATATAATTATAGATTTTAAAAATAGAGGAAAAATAAATAAAGTTGTCGTTATTTATAAACCCATTGAAAACATTCAACAAATTGTTGATAGGTTTTTCAAAATTGCTGATACATATCTTCAAAAACCGATAAATACGAGAAGATTAATGAAAGCCCTTGAGGAGAGAGAATCAGAAGTAAGAGGAATAAAAGAAACTGACATTATTCTCAGTTATGAGCCCTTTAAAATTCTCGTTGTAGATGATTTAGAAACAAACAGAAAGCTTCTCAAATACCTGATTCAAAAAACTCTTCCTAATGCAGAAATATTTGAATCAGAAAATGGAGAAACTGCCATAATACTTCACAAAAATATTAATCCTCATATAACTTTTATGGACATTCAGATGCCTAAGATGGATGGTTATGAGACAACAAGATTAATAAAAAAGAGTAATGAAAAAGCTATTATTGTAGCCCTTTCTGCACATACAAATGGAGAAGAAAAGAAAAAGGCAATATCTGAAGGTTTTAATTTTTTCCTTTCAAAACCTATTAAATTAAGTGATTTAAGACATATTGTAAAAGAGTTTTTATCAAATAAAATTGAAGAAAAAACTGAGCAAATAAGCAGAATTGACTATAAAATGTTTGAAGAAAATCAACTTAGTAGAGAGTTTGTATCAAATTTACTCCGACTAAGTATTGAAACATTACCCTTTTATATAGAAGAGATTAAAAATCACTATATAAATGGAGATTTTGAAAGACTAAAAAAAGCAGCCCATAAACTTAAAGGTTCGAGTTATTCTTCAGGACTCATTATGGTTGGGAAAATTGCTGACTTGATAAACAAACAAAAAGAATTTAATAAGGAACACTTAAGAAGTTTAATTGAAAATCTGATTACAGAGTGGAAGGAGACAGAAAAGGAGATTAGGGAATTTTTAAACCTTTCAATTTAATTTAATAATTTTTAGGATAGGAGTTTAATATGGATATCTTAGAACAGGACAAAATAATAAAATGCCTTGTTAGTAAACTAAAAGATATGAACGAAAAACTTCTTGAAAGTTAATCTTTTAAATAGAGTTTTATCGCCAATCTTAAGAATGAGATTTTTGATCCTATTTCAACAATTTTTTAATAATTAGAGATCTTAAAAAGTTAAGACGGACAAAGGATAGGAGCTTGTTGAAACTCATATAAATAAAAACTTTACATAGATCACCAATCTCATGAGGGATATATCTATGCAGTGTAGAGGGAAAAATCTATAATTTTCTGTTACTAAATTAGTAATAGATTTAATGGCTGGCAAACTTATTACGACAAAAATTAATGACCATAATCTATTTTCAATATTAATTCATGAAATTGCCATTGAGCCTGAGATTATCTCAACGGGAACTGAATTTTTCTCTGAAGAGAAAGAAAAATTTAATGGGCACCAATTTTTTATTACCAGGAACTATTTATTTTGGAAACGGCAATATAGCTATTGTAACAACCTTAGGGTCCTGTTTAGTAGTTTGTGTTTAGGATGAGATAACAAAAAAAGTCTCATAGGCGACCGAAACATAGATGTTGCCTTTGAGATTCTTGAAAAATACAAAATTCCAGTAATTACAAAAGATATTGGTGGAAAAATGAGCAGAAAGATAATAATAAATATAGAAAATTTTGAGATCAGACTAAAAAGAATTTCAAGGTTAGTAGATGCACAGTAGTTTCTTAGTTTTAACCTACTTTAAATTTTCTCTGGATTACTCTAAATACATAAAGACCTAAAAATAAAAATTATATTCCCTCTATCATTTTTTTCCTTTCAATGATACACTTGCCTTATAAGGCTATCCTTTATTCAAAATGTGCACAAAACCTAATGCCTAAGAACTCCTCCCACTGACTTATTTAATTTACGGAATAAAGTAGTATGTAAATCCTACTCCTATGCTCCATTCATTGTATCCACCTGAAAGATTGCCTCTGCCATATCCGTAGATTGCCATATTTTTACTTATATTTTGTCTTGCTTTTGCTTCAAAGCTTCCACCAAATTTTGATTTTTTCTCTCCCTCATAGTAACCCCTAATATCTTGTATAGCTGAGGAATTAAATAGAATCTCATTATCAGAAAATTTTGGATAATGAGGAGTTGAATCTGTCCTATAATATATGTAACCAAATGAAGCTTTAATATCTAAGGCAATGCCACAGCATTCTTTTAAACTATATCTAAAGGTTGGTCCCACCATGCTGAAAAACTGTGGACTAAAATAACCCCCATGACCATAGGTGAAAAAATTACTATTTCTGTTAAAATGTTTGATTACATAAAAAAGTCCTAAATCCACTTGGCTATTTTCCTTTAGGGGAATTGTTTTACCAATACTCATATTACCAGTAAGGGAGTAGTTTTCCCAAACATTTTTTCCCCAGATATAGTCAAACTCTCCAGAGATTGTAAACCAGTATGAATTTGACAAATCAAAATTTAATCCTGCCTGAACGCCTGTCTTTAATACCCTTCCCCATTTAGCAGATGAATAGGGATCTCTTTGTCCCTGTATGGATAGGATAGATTCTTCCACTGAAGTTTGATATATATTAAACCAAAAGTCTTTGAAATTAATATCAAATAAAAACACAGGCATAGGAGATATTGTTCCATTTAATGGCGTTGTTCCAATTAACAAATTAAAATGAGGATAGCCCTCTATTTCGTATTTAATCTCAGGTTGCAAAAGCCATTTTGAGGTTATAGGTTTATTTATCTGTGTGCCTCCGTTCAGGTAATTGTAATATTTACCCATATAGGGATTTTCTCCTGATGAACCTGAAGAGACATACTTTTCAATAATTCTTAAGGTAAGTTTTTGTCCTTCTCGGATAGGATAGTAAAATGAAAGTGGCACATTCAGTTCTTTTAGTTTGGAAAAGCCTTCATCACCTGATTTATACCTATAAAAGCCTGCTATTTCAATTTGAGGAAACTGTTCTCTATGGTAGCAGCTATTTTTGTCCGAAGAT
Organism: Thermodesulfovibrio sp.; assembly: GCA_025060625.1. Taxonomy (GTDB): domain Bacteria; phylum Nitrospirota; class Thermodesulfovibrionia; order Thermodesulfovibrionales; family Thermodesulfovibrionaceae; genus Thermodesulfovibrio. The sequence goes on along the minus strand of JANXBR010000002.1, from coordinate 30,980 downwards.
TCTACATGGGATGCTAAGATGGAAAAGCCTTGCTTGCAATACCATGAGGCAGCCTTTTGTTTTGAAATTTTGTCCTCTTGCTTTGAGAGCTTATGTATAGTGGAAAAAGCTTGTCCATATTCTTTGTTTAAAGTATGCCGGTCAGCCTTTCTAATATATGCATCCGCTTTAAGGAGATTTAGTCTTTCAGAGCTAACTTTATTTTTTTCTATCAACTCTATTAATTCATGGTCTTTATTTAAAGCATTATAACAATAGGCAATTCCCAGTAGATATTCCTCTTCTTGAGGATACTCCTTATTCAGCTCTAAAAAATTTTTCAGAGACTTTTCATAATTCTTAACATTGTAATAGTGCCATGCAAGATTGCTTTTAGCTCCTCTGTCATCAGGAAAAATTTTAAGTATTTTTTCTGACAACTCAACCACTAAAGGAGAGGATATATCTATATTAGAAAGCTTTTTTCTATGTAAATCTGCCTCCAATTGATTAATTTTTGCTAAATATTCTATATCTTTATAATTTTTCTTTTCCCTTTCAACTATACCAAGCATTTCGTCATAATCAGTTAAAGAGGCAACCTCATATAGTATTCCTGTTCTTAATTTAATATCATTTTCTGAACAGGAAAGAAGAGACAAAAACTTTTCCTTTGCAAGATTTTTTTCATTAAGACTCTTTAGTTTTTTAGCATGCTCAAAAAACAGATAGGGTTTAATACAGTGCTTGATTGCATACTTCTCGGCTTTTTCAAACTGTTCCTTTATTATCAATAAATCAACTATATTTTCTGCCATCTCCTGCTCTTTATAATTTTCACTGTATAGATATTCAAAATTCTCTAAAGCCTCATCAATTAAACTAAGATTTTTCAAACTGTAGGCAAGTCCCAATCTTGAAGATAGAGAGATTTCTGTGTTAGAGGAACTAAGAAGAGATTTAAATTTCAGAGAGGCTTCCTTGAAATTCCCTTCTTCATATAATTTCCAAGCCCCTTTTAGCTCTAAACTTTCTGAAACTTTCTTATTTAAGGTTATCCTCGAAAATGCAGGCTTTGAGGTTTCCAAAGATATTTTTTCCTTTTTTTCTTCCACTGAAGGAAAAAATTCAGATTGGATAGGATTTTGAATTATCGTTGAACTATCTTTAAATTTCTCAATTCTAAGAATGTTCTCTTGCTTTCCCTCTTGGCAGTAGGCATTATCTATAAGAGTAAGAATTAGTAAAAAATATATTAATGTCTTCATCTTTCCTCCATAGCAAGAACTATTAATGAGAGAGTATGGGAATAATAATTTTTATGTTCTTCTTCCAATTTCTTAAGACCCTTTTGCCTTAAAATTTCACTTAACTGTCTTTTCTCAAAATGTTTTGCCAAACTTGAAACTATTATGTAATGCATAGCCATTCCTTCTTTATAGGATAGGCGATTTTCTTTTAGATCAATGTCTTCAGGCACATATCCGATTCTTTCTACTAAGCCTATAAAATCTCTGAATTTTTCTATTAATTCGAATTCTTTAGCCATGATGGCATAAATAGGTATTCTTATGGCTTCAATTCCGAAGGTATCTTTTTTTTCAGAAAAAATGTAAATATTTTTGTCTTTTAAGACAATCCAGTCAGAGGGTAATTTATAGGGTCCAAAATTCAAATTTTTTAGAAGTCTTATGCTATCGGAATAGAATTTTCCCCAAAAGCTTCTATCATCATATTTAGCAAAAACTTTATATGCAGGCAGTATATAGTAAGAGGGATTTATGATTAAAGAATCTTCTTTGTAAAATCCATAGTATCCAGGTAATAGAAAATGGGAATCATCTCTTTTAATAATCAAAAGTTCTCTTAAATCACTTATAATATTTCTTGCTTCATTGATGTAGCCATCTATTTTCCATTTTTCACCTGCAAGGCATAATGAATAGGCAATAAGAGTATCTCCATCAGTAGCATTGTTATAATCTAAGACTCGCCATTTACCAGATGGATGAAGACCCCAACTCCAGGCAAAAAGTTTATCCATCTTCCTTACCATAAGATTGTTTTTTGTCCAACTCCAAATTTTGTCAAAGGTCTGTTTATCGTCAAAAAGAAGGCTTAATAGCATGCCGTATCCCTGTCCTTCAGAATGAGTAATAGAGTTGTTTTGGAAATCAATAATTCTGCCGTCTTCAGATAGGAAAGTTTTTTTATAATTAGCCCATCTGTCAAGAATGTCTCCAAAGCTCATTTCAAATGTAAAAAGAATCATAAAAACTATTATTAGACTACTTCTCACTTAGTCTTTTCCTTTTAAAATTCTTTAAAACTTTAAAAATAAAATAAGCTAAAACCAATATAACTATTAACATAATAATGGTAAAAAGCACAGGATGAGCATAAATCCAAGCATTTATACCACTGAAAAAGCCCATTTTACCCACATAATAAACTTTTTCTGAGTAATATGAGGCGATTGTCTCCTCAGGAGACTGTATGTCAAAAACTGTAAGAGAACCTCCCGATTTTCCACTTACCGTAGGTTCCCAAAGAGCATAGATACCTTTTAAAAGTGATTCCAATTCTGTAGAAGCTATAACCACAACAGTTTTTCTACTTTCATGTGGTGATTCAAACTGAGAAAGAACAAGCCACTGACCTTCTTCCTTGCCTGAGAAATTAATCTGAGAGCTACTATAGACCGATTGATATTTAGATTTAAATATGGGGAGAATGTTTTCAATTATTGAACGAAGCTTTGTATTTAAAGTTGTTTGGTCTTTTTCAAAATGTTTTACAAGATGATATACAAAGCTGCCATTACCTTGCAATTTAATATTTCCAGCCTTTAAATATTCATCAGGAATTTTTGAAAGCACACCAACTGCTATGACATTTTTGTCCTTTAATTTTTCTTTTTCATAGGATATCTTAATTTTAAATGGAACATAACCAGCTTTCTGTGATAAAAGAGCTGCCATATTTACTGCTGATGAAATGGCTTCCGTGCTATTGTCAGTAATTAGAATTGCAGAATCTCCAAAATCTACAGGTCTTGAAAAAGGAAATCCATCCGTGAACAGTAAATTTAAATTTGGCAAGGCTGTCCAAAAAGGAACTGAAGGTACTGATATCTTGGAATCTTCAAAGATAGTAAGCTGTAAATTATCAGTCTGCACAAACTCACAATAACCTGTTACAAGTGGGGATAAAACAGCGGTAAATGTTATCAAATTATATCCTGGCTTGAAAAGACTTAAAGGTATGTCTATGAGATAATTTTTTATATAGCCACCCTTTACATTATCAAGATGTATTGATGCCACAAACTTACCATTAACCTGTATATTAAGAGTACTATCCTTTCTCATTCCACTTCCATAGCTAAAATTAAGTTTAAGAGATAGAAATGAATTAGGTTTAAGAAAAGCTTCGGAGGGTAACTTAAAATCCATTGATACGGATTTTGCACCAATTCCTTTAAAATTTGTATTGAAAAATCCTACATCTTTAAAGGAATATTCATATCCAGGAAACAACATTCCTTTACCAGATTTTGGTATCTGAGGAATGATCTTGAAAGTGTCAACATTAAGAAACTGTGCCTTTGGAAAGGGAAATTTTAAAGAAGCGAATGTATAGACAGACTTTTTTAAGTCCTCGAGCCCATCTCCCTTTAGTATCAAAACAGCATGATATGGATCTTCAGTGAAAGCTTTTATTTTCAAAATAGCACCTTTTTCTTGAATTAAATCACCCGTTAAGGTTTTAATAAATTCGCTATTACCCAAAATAATATTGTCTATTCCCTTTTTTATAGTATCGGAAATATAAAATTTTACAGGTCTATACTCAAATCTCAATGCTATAGAAGAAGCAACAACAGTTGCTAACTCAACTGTTTCATCTTTTTTATCAGGGATAACTATGTTAATCTCGCTTTCTTTAAACATTCTTGAGTCAAAAAGAAAATTTGCTATTGCCGATAAATTTTCAGGAACTTTCCTTAGGGATATTTCAAAATCAAAAGAGGCTCTATCAAATTCAATAGTTGTCCATAACTCAGGGGAAGAAGGGTCTTCGCACTCAAGAGTATAATGATGAGCAACGGTAAAGTTTAGGTCATTATAACCAGTCTTTAGTAATTTTACTGGAAGATTGACAGAAACTTTACCCTGCGGCAGTTGTGGATTGAGAGTTATCTGGGCAACAGGATGATCATTTAACCAAACCACAAGCCTTGATCTGTTTTGAAGCAAAGCTGTTGAATTTACATAGGAAAAATTAAGCACAGCCTTTTTCATCTGCCATCTTTCAGGAATAGGCACTTTTACCTTTATGTAATTTGATGCACCTGTAAGAGTAGTAGTATTTACAGGTGCCACCTTGGAAAAGGGAATGCTAAACTTTAAACTGTCCTGACATAGAGACATTTCTGGGCAGAGGAGAAAAATTCCTAAAAGGACAAAAACAAGAATTACTTTGAAGTGTTGTATTCTTTCCATAAAACCCCCAGATTTTTATATTTTTTTATTTCAGAAAATACAAAAATTATCAGAGCCTTTATATTTCGTCCTAAAGCTATAAAGCCTGTTTTAATAAGATAGATGAAACCTGAAACAATACCCTTTGCCTTTTCTCTCCTTTCCCAGAATTTTTCCCATCTGCCACTGTCACCATAGACAAATTTTATAATTTTACTTTCCTCTTCACCTTCAAATCGGCATCCTACCGTTAATGAATCTCTATATTTAACAACCCTTTTTACAGTTGTTAAAAATCTAAACTCTTCACCAAAACTATTCCATGTGACTATTTCAAGTTTGCTATTCAAAAATGGTATAAATAAATTATCCTTAAAGGTAAGAGCCATGCCTCCTAAGGATATATCTACTATTTTTGCCCTTAAACTTCTCAGAGTATTGGGAATAATTATTAGAGCGTCCTCCTCAGTAATAATTCTATGATACCTTCTGATTTGTCTTAGTTCATAAAGAGCACCTATACAGGCTATTATCATTGATATATTAAAAATATTCCAGGCAATACAAACTGCTACAGCTCCTCTTTCAAGGGGTGAATAAATCCATTTATTTATACCTGCAATAAATCCAAGTATACATAAAATCAAAAGCACATAAAAAATGACTACTCTAATGTTTATTACACTTTTTTCCAGGCTTGTTCCCTTAGGTGTAACCTTAAATGTAGGAGCACGAGGATTTAATATTGCACCAATAGTGGGGAAAAGAAGGAAAAAACTCTGAGCAGTCTCAAAAACCTCAGAGAAAAAGGGATGCCTTACTTTGCCATATAAATAATTAGAGATACTCAAAGAGCCTATTAAATGAGGTAATGCATAAGATAAAATCTGTTCAATAGATACATTATAAACTCTAAGACTAAAAAGCAGATAAAGAAGTGGAGCAAATATAAAAATAACTCGGGCGAGCCCAAAAAACCAGAAAACACAGTTATTTGTATAACAAAGCTTTTGATACAACTTAAGTCCCCTTTGTTTAAATGGATTCTTTAACATTAAAATCTGAATCATGCCCTGAGTCCATCTACTTCTTTGCGTGATGAAATCATCAAATGTTTCGGGAGACAGTCCGCATATCAATGGTTTTCTCAGATATACGCTATTGTATCCCCTACCATGTAAGGTTAAAGAAGTTTCTGCATCTTCGGTAATGGTCTTTCCTGAAAAACCTCCTGCCTCCTGAAGATACTTTCTTCTTAAAATTGCTCCTGAACCACAGAAAAAGGATGAATTCCAAAAATCAAGTCCCTGATGAATTTCACCATAAAACATCTCATTTTCACCAGGTGATTCTATATAGGTGCCAAGATTTCTCTCAATAGGCGTAGGATTGATAAAAAAATGAGGTGTTTGCACCAAAAATAGTTTTTCATCTTTAAGGAAAAAGCCAACGGTTTTTTCTAAAAAATCAGAGGTGGGAACATGGTCACAATCTAAAACTAAGATTAATTCTCCTCCCTTAGATGGCGGTTTGCCATAGCAAAACCACTCAGAATCTTTTGTGACTAATTCATGATAACCCTCTGAGGTGAGCCATAAAGCATGATTTAGATTACCAGCCTTTGCGTGCTCATTTTTTTGCCTTGTAATGTAGTTTATCTCTAATTCTTTAGCAAGATTTTTTAATTCTTCATATCTCTTACAAGCCTCCTTTCTTTTTTCAGGGTCTGGATCATTTCTTTTCTGTTGAGTTGCACCATCATCAAGAATATAAATGTTTATTTTATCTTCAGGATATCTGATTTTTTTACATGCTATGGCTGTAACTCTTATTATGTCTATAGGTTCATTATAGGTGGGGATGAAGATATCTACAGTAGGCAAGTATTTTTTATCCTCAGGAAGAGAAGGAGGTTGTCTTTTTATAGGATTAATATTAACGAACATTCCTAAAAGGTGAATGGCTATGGCATAGGTTTCTGCTATATAAAGAGATAAAATAGTAAGGCTCTCAAAAAAGCCTTCATAGGTTATAGTATAGAAAGTTCTGAAAATCCAATACCTTAAGGTAAGATAGAGCCCTATGGATAAGATTAAAAACCTTAAAAAGTCATCTTGTTTTTTTATTTTTGTTAATAGATAGCAACAAAATAGTAGACTATAGGCTAAAACCGCCTGTTGAAATATGTCAAGGTAAACAAAGGAGGTAATAAAGATAAATACAGATAAAATGAGAATAAGCAAGAAATTGAAAATTTTTATGGACCTTTCATTCATTTTTATATTATATCAACTTTCATTTCACTTTAAACTTTTTTTAAAAATTTTTTTTTATAAATCTCAACACGCTTTGTTTTATACTCTAAAATAAAGAGCAGATTTTGTATGCTGTGTTTATGGAATTAATATGTTAGGGGGTTTTGGTAAATTATATAATTTTAAAGTTCTTGAATTAAAGAAATCTTAAGAAAAATATTTATTAAAAAGGCTTTCATTCACTAAAAGAAGTCTTTTGTTCTAATCTTGATGAGTATGACCAATCCCTATTTAAGCCTTATTAAACTTAAAAAGCCCTAAAAAAATTAATTTTTTGGAAATTCAATCTGAACTCAAAGATATTTAGAATTTTTCATGACTTAATCTGTAAATTGGCATATTAAACCTAATTTTTTATAAATTTGAATTTTAAAAAAATCTTGTGTTATTCTTTTATTTATGTCTCAGGATTATAAAGATACCCTAAATCTACCACAGACAGGATTCCCAATGAAGGCAAATCTTGCTGAGAGGGAACCTGCTATTTTGAAGTTCTGGAAAGAACACAGAATATACGAAAATCTTGAGAATAAAAATAAATCTATCGGTAGAAAATGTTTTATTCTTCATGACGGTCCACCATATGCCAATGGTCATATCCACATTGGTCATGCGTTAAATAAAATTCTTAAGGATATAATTATCAAATATCATTCCATGCTTGGTCAATACTGTCCTTTTGTTCCTGGATGGGATTGTCATGGTTTGCCTATTGAGCTTCAGGTAGACAAGTCACTTGGTAAGGAAAAAGAAAATATTGATATCTTTAAAAAGAGGCAACTTTGTAGAGAATATGCAGAAAAATTTATTAATATTCAAAGAGAAGAGTTTATCCGTCTTGGAGTGTTTGGTTACTGGGATAGTCCCTATATAACAATGTCAAACGAATATGAAGCAACTATTGTTAAAGAATTTCTCAACTTTGTCAAAAATGGTTATGTCTATCGTGGTAAAAAACCTGTTTATTGGTGTCCTTCATGTGTTACAGCACTGGCGGATGCAGAGGTTGAGTATGCTGATAAAGAGTCTCCATCAATATTTGTTGCCTTTGAAGTGGTTGATAAAGAAAAACTGCCAATTAAAGACTTACCTGTTTATATTGTCATATGGACAACAACTCCCTGGACACTTCCTGCAAATTTAGCATTAGCTGTTCATCCAGATTTTGATTATGTTGGCGTTAAAACTTCAAAGGGTATACTCTTAATAGTTAAAGAAGCCATTGATAACCTAAAGGAAAAAATCCAGATTGATGAAATGCCATTTTTTGAGATAAAAGGCTCAATGCTAGAGGGAATAAGAGCCAAGCATCCTTTTATTGATAGATTATCAAGGGTGGTAGTGGCTAATTTTGTGGAAATCGGTGAAGGCACAGGAGTCGTCCATATCGCACCTGGACATGGAGAGGAAGACTATGAGGTTGGTCTTAAATATGGCTTTGATATTTATGCTCCTGTTGATGATAAAGGTAGGTTTACCGAGGAAGTGGACCTATTTAAAGGTGAAAATGTCTTCAAAGCAAATAAATTAATAATTGAGCATATGAAAGAGAATGGTTCACTGCTTTGGGAAGGAAAGATTACTCACTCTTACCCACATTGCTGGAGATGTAAAAAGCCAATAATTTTCAGGGCAACAACCCAGTGGTTTATCTCAATGAACCATAAAGATCTTCGCAACCGTGCACTCAATGAGATAGATAAAGTAAGATGGATTCCTCCATGGGGCAGAGATAGAATTTACTCAATGGTGGAGAGAAGACCTGACTGGTGTCTTTCCCGTCAGAGAGCATGGGGAGTTCCGATTACTTTATTTGTATGTAAAAAGTGTGGATATGTGGTCATTGAAGAAGAGCTTTTTAAAAAGATATGTGAGCTTGTTGAAAAAGAAGGTTCTGATGTCTGGTTTAAACTGAATCTTCATGATTTGCTTCCTAATTATAAATGTCCAGAGTGTGCCTCACAGGATTTTGATAAAGAAAAAGATATTCTTGATGTATGGTTTGACTCTGGTGTAAGTCATGCTGCAGTTCTTGAGAGAGATCCCAGACTTAGCTGGCCTGCTGATATGTATCTTGAAGGAAGTGATCAGCATAGAGGATGGTTTCAGAGTTCTTTAATTGCTTCTCTTGGTAATAAAGGAAAAGCACCATATAAGACTGTTCTTACTCATGGATTTACAGTTGATGGTCAGGGAAGAAAGATGTCGAAATCTCTTGGAAATGTTATATCTCCTCAGGAGATTATAAAGAATCACGGAGCTGATATTGTAAGACTCTGGGTCTCTGCAGAAGACTACAGAGACGATATAAAGCTCTCTCAGGAGATTCTCCAGAGGCTAACAGAGGCATACAGAAAGATAAGAAACACCATAAGATATCTTCTTGGAAATATCTATGATTATGATGGAGAAGACTACTCAGAACATTTGCTTGAGATAGACAGATGGGCAATGATGCGACTACAACTTTTAATTGAAAAAGTAAGGAATGCTTATGAAAATTTTGAGTTTCATCAGGTCTTTCATACAGTGCATAACTTCTGTGTAAATGATATGAGTTCTTTTTACCTTGATATATTAAAAGATAGGCTCTATACATTTAAATCTGATTCTATTGAAAGAAGAGTGGGTCAGTGGGTTTTATACAAAATAGCAGATTCTTTGATTAAATTAATCGCTCCCATTCTCTCATTTACAGCAGAGGAGGCATGGCAACATCTTCCTTTTAGAAAAACTGAAAGTGTATTTTTAGATACAATGCCAGAAAAAGAAGAAAGTTATATAGATGAAGGGTTACAGGAAAGATGGGAAAGATTAATCCAGATAAGGGATGAGGTCAATAAAGCTCTTGAGATAAAGAGACAGGAGAAGTTAATAGGTAATTCTCTTGAGGCTAAGGTTATACTTTCTATAAATCACAAATTAAAAGAGTTTTTAATGCCTTACAGAGATTTTCTTCCTACACTTTTTATAGTATCTCAGGTTGAGTTAACAGATTTAGATTCAAAGGATAAAGAGCTCATCATTAGTGTTTTCAAGGCTGAGGGAGATAAGTGTCAGAGATGCTGGAACTACTCACCAACTGTTGGTAAACTTGAGATTTCTGATGTATGCCAGCGATGTTATTATGTCCTCAAATCTTCTTAAAGGTTTAATTTTAGTTATATTTCTTTTAATTTTTGATCAAGTGACCAAATATCTTGCCATTAAATTTTTAGCTCCCGATGGAATAGTCAGGCTTTTACCTTTTTTAAATTTAGTTTATGTGGAGAATACAGGCACAGCCTTTGGATTGTTTAAATTTCTTGGATCAGGTTTTTTTATTTTCATATCCCTATTAATTACAGCCTGTCTTTTTTTTATGTATCTAAAAGACTTAGATAACTGGTTTATCTATTCTCCAATAATCGCGGGAGCACTGGGGAATATCACTGATAGAGTTGTTCATGGCTATGTGATAGACTTTATAGATCTCCATCTGAAAAATTTTCATTGGCCAGCTTTCAATATAGCTGATTTATCTATAAGTATTGGACTTATTTTTTTTCTTTACAGAAACTTAAAAAAATGAAAATATTTACCTATTCTGAAAAAGAAACAAAAATCTTAGGAGAAATGATAGGAAGCTTTGTTAAAAAAAGGGGGATTAATGTAATAGCTCTTTATGGAGAGATGGGAACAGGGAAAACTGTCTTAACGAAAGGAATTGCTTCATTCTTTGGTATAGAGGAAAAAGATATAGCAAGTTCAAGTTTTGTTATAGTTTCTAACTATCCAGAGGTAAACTTTTACCATATTGACCTTTACAGACTTGATAACATAAAAGAAGAGGATATTGACCTATGGGAATACTTTGAAACTGGCATATGTGTCATAGAGTGGGCTGAGAAGATTAATGATTTACCAGAGAATGCATTGAAGATTACAATACAGTTAGTTAATCATACAACAAGAGTTTTTGAAATGGAGTTTTAAATGTTTAAAAGACTCTCAATTCTCTATAAAGAAAATGATAATTCTGCTCTTGAGACAGCTATTAATGTTCAGGATTGGCTGAAAAATAGGGGTATTGAATGTATCGTTTTTCATTCTGTAGGATTTTTCTCAAGATTTAATCACTCTGAGATAATGGCAATTCAAAACTCCGATGCAGTAGTGGTTCTTGGAGGAGATGGTACGATGCTTTCTGCTTCAAGAATAATCGGTGGAAAAAATACTCCAATAATTGGAATAAACATGGGAAAACTTGGATTTATTACAGAGATTTCAAGAGTTGAACTTTTTGAAAGCCTTGAGAGGATATTATCAGGAAGTTATGAAATAGAAGAAAGAAGCATGATAAGTGCTCAAATCTATAGAGATGAGAAAATTATAAATGATTATCTCGGACTTAATGATATTGTAATTGGCAAAGGTATAATGGCAAAGATTTCGGATTTTGGATTAATCATAAACGATGTTTATGTTTCAACAATTAAAGCTGATGGAGTTATAGTATCTACACCAACAGGGTCAACTGCCTATAATCTTTCAGCAGGAGGTCCAATTCTTTATCCAACTTTAAAAGGTTTAGTATTTACAACCATATGTCCCCATACTTTAAGTGTTAGGCCTCTGGTTCTTCCAGATAACTTTATAATTGACATAGTTATTACATCAAATGTAAGAGATATATTTTTAACAATAGATGGGCAGATAGGTTTTCCTTTACAGAAAAATGATAGGGTTAGATGCAGAATAGCTAATGAAAAAACCTATCTTATAGCTCCTTTAGGTAGAGACTATTTCAGAGTATTAAGAGAAAAACTAAGATGGGGAGAGAGATAGACAAAATAGTTGATATTCTTAATTTTTATAAAACTCTTGGATTTAAAGAGTTGCCCGAGAGTTTTATTCAATCATTATTTAGACAGAACTCAGGCGATCTTTTACCTTCTCAAGATGAGTATAATTCAGAAAATAACAAGACATTCATTGATGTTTTGAATGAGGAAATTAGAAATTGTGAAAAATGTCCATTGAGCAGTTCAAGAAAAAATGCAGTATGCGGAGAAGGTAGTATTAAGGCAAAGCTTATGTTTGTTGGAGAAGCACCAGGAGTTGATGAGGATATTCAAGGAAGACCTTTTGTTGGTGAAGCAGGAAAACTTTTAACAAGTCTCATAGAGAAAATGGGATTCAGCAGAAAGGAGGTCTATGTAACAAATTCTGTTAAATGTCATCCTCCAATGAATAGAGATCCCTTTGAAAGTGAAATATCTGCATGCTTTGATTATCTAAAAAGAGAGATAGAGATAGTGTACCCCCAAGTTATTATGAGTCTTGGTAAGGTTGCAACCTATGCATTAATGGGAATGCATGGAAAGCTTAAGGATTTGCATATATCTAAACTGAGAGGTAAACTCTTTTTTTATGAACAAATTCCTGTTATACCCACATTTCATCCAGCTTATTTGCTTAGAAATAAAAAAGACAAATGGCTTACATGGGAAGATGCACAAGAAGCTCTAAGGAGACTTAGATGAAGGTTCTATGGGCACCATGGAGAATTGAATACATATTGGGTCCTAAAGAAAAGGGATGTATATTTTGTGACAAACCAAGAGAAGAAAAAGATAGAGATAATTTAATTCTTTACAGAGGCAAACTTGCCTTTATTATTATGAATAAATATCCCTATAGTTCAGGACACCTTATGGTTGTTCCTTATAGACATGTGCACAGCCTTGAAGAACTAAACACAGAAGAGCTTACAGAGTGCATGGTTCTTACTGTTAAAGGTTTAAAATGTTTGAAAAAAATGCTTCATCCAGATGGATTTAATATAGGACTTAATATAGGAGTGGTAGCTTCAGCAAGCATTGATGAGCACCTTCACTGGCATATTGTACCTCGATGGGCAGGAGATGTGGGATTTATGACCATACTTGAGGATGTGCGAGTGGTTCCAGAACATATTCTTGTAACTTATGACAAACTCTATCCATGTTTTAAGGAGGAAGGATAATGGAAATAGAAGACAAAATAAGAAAAGCCTACGAAGAGTCAATTAAAGTTAAAGAGCATTTTTTTAAAGAAAATATTGCTCTGATTAAGGAAGTTGCAGAAATTATTGCAAAGTCTCTAAATGAAGGTGGCAAAATTTTGATTTTTGGAAATGGAGGCAGTGCTACAGATGCATCCCATATAGCAGCAGAGTTTGTTAATAGATTTAAAAGAGAAAGACCTGGACTGCCTGCAATTGCTTTAAATACAGATATGGCAGTACTTACAGCAATAGCAAATGATTATGATTATTCTGAAATTTTTGCAAAGCAGGTTAAGGCATTAGGACAGTCTGGAGATATTGTAATTGGCATAAGCACCTCTGGTTCATCAAGGAATGTTATTAAGGCAATTGAAGTAGCAAAAAAAAGAGGACTTAAATCTATAGCTTTTACCAGTAGTAAGGGTGAAAAATTGATATCAAAAGTTGACTATGCATTTGCAGTTCCTTCAGAAGATACTCCAAGAATTCAAGAAACCCATATTACACTTGGACACATACTGTGCGAACTTGTAGAGGATATACTCTTTGAGATGCCAGCAACAAAGAGAAAGGGCAAATAATGACAGTTATAGGCATTGACCCTGGTAGCAGACATTTTGGATACGGAATTGTAGATGCTAAGGAGATGAGATTAATTCATGCAAATACAGTTCATCTTTCCCATGAAACGGACATGCCTCAGAGACTCAAAACTATTTATGATATCCTACTCAGTATAGTTGAAGATTATTCTCCCGATGAAATGGCAATAGAAAAAATATTTGTAGGGAAAAAAGTTTCCTCCTCTTTTATTCTTGGATATACAAGAGCAATAGCCTTTTTAGTAGCAGCCCAAAAGGAGATTCCTGTATATGAGTATAGTTCTACTGAGATAAAAAAGGCACTAACAGGTTATGGAAGGGCACATAAAATTCAGGTCAAAAGTATGGTTAATAACTTTTTGCAAATAGATAAAAAGATTTCCTATGACTGTGCTGATGCTCTTGCTGTTGCCATATGTCATATTAATTCAAAGTCCTTTTTACCTATCCTGTTAAAAGGACAAAATGTGTCTCCTTTGGATTAGCAAAGATAGTTTGAATAAATTGATATTAACTTTTGAGAACTTTTATGCATAGAGTTTTCTTATTACTTGGTTCCAATCTTGGAGATAGAGAGAGAAATCTTGAAGATGCCCAAAATGAATTAAAGTCTTCTGGATTAGTGATATTGAAGAAATCTTCAATTCATGAAACTTCTCCATGGGGATATCTGGAACAGCCAAAGTTTTTGAACCAGGCAGTAGAATGTATAACTTCATTTCCTCCCTTTGAACTTTTAAGAGAAATAAAAAAGATAGAGCAGAAAATGGGAAGAGTAAAAACAATAATATATGGTCCGAGAGTAATTGATATAGATATAATTTTTTTTGATGATCTCATATTATATAGTGAAGAATTGACTATCCCTCATCCTCTGATGCATTTGAGAGAGTTTGTGCTAAGACCTCTTAATGAGATTGCACCAGATTTTATTCATCCCCTTTTAAAACTTTCAGTAAGCAATTTGCTTGACAATCTTTAATAACTTTATTTTAAATTTTAATGACCTTTTTCTTGACTTTTTAAAGTGGAAATTGTCAAAATTTTACAATTTTTAAAAAAACTTTTTTAGGAGGGTAAGATGAGCGATATTTATGTTATTGGCCATAAGGCACCAGACACAGATACCGTTTGTTCAGCTATTGTCTATGCAGGGATTAAAGGTTACAAACCAGCCACAGCTGGACCAATTAATGAGGAAACCGAGTTCGCCCTTAAACAGTTCGGTGTTTCCGCACCTGAAATTTTAGAAAATGCTTCAGGTAAAACACTTGTCCTTGTTGATCACAATGAGGAGAAACAGAGGGTTGATGGAGCAGAGAAGATTATTGCTATAATTGACCATCACAAAATGAACTTTAATTATCCAGATCCAATTTTCATTCATGTTGAGCCAGTAGGAAGCACAGCAACTATAGTTGCAAAGATGTTTCCCAATGAAGTAAAGGCAAATAAAACATATGCGGGATTGCTTCTCAGCGCCATTTTATCTGATACTGTAATATTCAAATCTCCCACAACAACTGAGGAAGACAAAAAGGTTGCTAATGAACTTGCACAGGCAGCTGGAATTTCTGATATTACAAAGTTTGGTGTGGAACTGAAGAAGGCAAAGGCAAGTATTAAAGGAAAACCAATTGCCGATGTAGTTCATGTAGACTTTAAAGACTATGATTTTAAGGGACTTAAAGTGGGAATTGGACAGACAGAAGTTGTAGACATTGAAGAGGTCTATGAACGTAAAGATGAATTTGTAAAATACCTCAATGATCTTAAGAATAGCAAGGGTTATGATATGGTTATTTTTATGGCAACAGATATAGTCAAAGAAGGAACAGAGTTGTTCTATTCAGGAGATTCATCCAAGATTGAGAAAGCTTTTAATGTAAAGGTCTCCGGTCCTTCTGTATGGTTACCAGGAGTACTATCCCGTAAAAAACAAGTCGCACCACCTGTTGAAAAGGTCTATTTAGAAGGTTAAAATAAAAGAGGGGGTTTAAGTCCCCCCTCTATATGATTGAAAGAATAAAAAATCAGAAAATACTTCAGATAATATCTCACATTGGAGAGTGTCTTCAAGGCAAAGACAGAGCAATTATCCTTTCTCTTATCTCCATATTTTCAAGAGGTCATATATTAATTGAAGACTTTCCAGGGCTTGGTAAAACATCTCTTGCAATCTCTCTATCAAAGGCACTTAATCTAAGCTTTGGAAGAGTCCAATGCACTAACGATTTACTTCCCACAGATATTACAGGGCTCTCCATATTCAATAAAAATACTGGTGAGTTTGAGTTTAAACCAGGTCCTTTGCTAAACAACATAGTTCTTGTTGATGAAATAAATAGAGCAACACCTAAAACTCAATCAGCCTTACTTGAGGCAATGGCAGAAGAACAGGTTACAGTGGATGGAAGGACCTACAAGCTTCCCAAACCTTTTTTTGTTATAGCAACGCAAAATCCAATAGAGATTTATGGAACCTTTCCCCTTCCAGAAAGTCAACTTGATAGATTTATGATGAAAATAAGTATAGGCTATCCTGAGAAGGAGGCAGAAAAAAAGATTCTTCAAGAAGGTAGTTCAAGAGAGAGACTTTATAGCCTTACTGCCATAATGGAAAAGGATGAAATTCTAAAATTTCAGGATGAGATAAGAAAAGTCTATATTTCTGATAAAATTATTAATTGGATTCTTGAATTTATAAATCTAACAAGACAGGATGACAGGATTTTATTGGGACTTTCCACAAGAGCTGGTCTTGCTATTACCTATACTGCGAAAGCTTATGCTAAGTTTTGTGGAAGGGATTATGTAATTCCAGAGGATGTCAAGGAGCTAATTCCCTTTGTTGTTCCACATCGTATAATATTGAAGGATGAGTTTGTCTCAAAAGAAGAGGTGATAATATCAATACTTCAAAATATTTCCACTCCTCCGTAAAGATTACAAATACTGGCTGGATATATATATTAATAACTTTACTTATAGGCTTTGGAGCTGTGAACACAGGAAATAACCTATTGTTTCTCTTGGTTTCTTTCCTTTTAAGCATAATGAGTTTGAGTGGGCTTTTATCTGTTTTTAATCTAAAAAATCTATATGTCTCTGTGTATAAAGTAGATGATATTTTTGCTCTAAAGCCTGTTAAACTCAAAATCAGGGCAAATAGTAAATATTTTTTTGGCTTTTTTTTCTTGAGAATTAAAATATTTCAAGATGAATTGGTATTACCTTACTTAAAGGGTGAGGGAATATTTAGTTTCAATACCATATTTCCAAGAAGAGGTAAGTATAATCTTGAAGAAATAGAAGTTTCCTCTTACTTTCCCTTTTATTTTTTTAGAAGGACTGCCAAAATTCCAATAAATCTTGAATTAATAGTATTTCCTCATCCTTTAAAATGCGACTTATCTTTTTTAGGGAAAGACGGAAAGGGTAGGGTAGACTCAAGTATATCAAGGGGAAAATCCTATGATGGTGATCTAATAGGAGTAAGAGACTATGTGGATGGTGATCCTTTAAAGTATGTTCACTGGAAAGCATCCGCCAAAACTTATTCTCTCAAAACAAAGGAGTTTTCACCATTTCAGGGAAACCCAATACTTATCAATCTAAATGATTTTAGTGGAACTATTGAAGAAAGGATTAGCAAAGCAACTTTTGCTCTAATTGAATTTTCAAAAAGAGGCAATCCAGTAGGTTTAAGACTTGGAGATGAAATATTCTCCCCTGATACAGGACAGGGTCATCTAAGGAGAATGCTCCATGCCCTTGCGGTATATAACCCTGAATAGGGCTGAAAATTATATATTTTTTCTGAGTTTTTTTATTGCAACCGTATCTTTTACAGCCATTATTCCCCATATTTCTTCTTATGTAAACTTCGCCTTTATATTAATAATGATTCTATCCATTCTTCTTCATGTTAAAAAAATTTCCCCACCGATCTGGATTCTTAATGCGATATCTGTTTTTCTAATTATTATGCCCTTTTTGACCCTTTCACATGAGGATATTCTTTTACCATCAATAGAATCTTTAACACTGATTCTTTCTATAAGATTTTTGACTAAAAAAACATCAAGAGAATATCTTCAAATTTATCTACTTTCATTGTTACTTCTCGGAAGTTCTTCACTATTTGATATTTCATGGATATTTTTTTTAAGACTTCTAATAATGCTAATTCTTACCGTCTTTGCCATACTATTGCTTGCCTATATGAAAGAATTAACAGAAGGTTCTATAGATTTTACAATCCTTCTGAGTCTCATGAAGCTGGCAATCTTTATTTCAGTTTTATCAATACCATTAAGTGCATTTTTTTTCATTATTCTACCGAGAACTCCATTTCCATTGATGGATATAGGTTTTTCTCCAAAAACAAAAACAGGATTCTCTTCAACGGTAAATCTTGGTTCTATTCGTGAGATAGAGGAAGACAACACAATAGTAATGAGAGTAAAGATAAAACAACTACCAGATGAAGAACTATACTGGAGAATTATTACCTTTGATACCTTTGATGGTAATGCTTGGCAAAGAAAGTTTTTTAAGTCTGATAGAATAAAGATTCGTGGTGAAAGGATTGATTATACAATAATTCTTGAGCCTTTAACAGAAAACTACCTACCAACTCTTGATTATCCTATTGATGTCTTTACCAAGAATATAGTTTATGAATATCCAGGAAGTTACAGAGTTATTTTTTCATCTGGAAAAGCCCTAAAATATGATGCTACTTCTCGTATAAAATACCAGATTTATGAAGATAGACCTTCGGAAGTTTATCTCAGCCTTCCGTATAACATATCAGATAGAGTTAGGATGCTTACAGAACAGATTACATCAAAGGCAGTTAATCAGCGAGATACTGTTGAGAGTATTTTAAACTTCTTAAGTAACTATCAATACTCTCTCAGGGATCTTCCTGTGGGAGATAACTCAATTGAAGATTTTTTATTTAACAAAAAGAAAGGAAATTGTGAATATTTTGCCACTGCAATGGCAATTATGTTGAGAATTAAAGGTATTCCAGCGAGGGTTGTAGGAGGATTTAAAGGAGGAACATACAATTCTATCGGAGGATACTATGTTGTAAGAGCTTCAGATGCACATCTATGGGTTGAAGCATGGCTTGATGGTAAATGGCTTAGATTTGATCCATCCGGTAAATTCATACAAACCAGAGAGTTCTTTTTTTTCCATATTATTGATTATTTATGGAACAGTATTGTACTTGAATACGATATAAAAGCCCAGTTTAGACTGGCAAAGTCTATCAAGATTCCAAAAATTGAATTTAATCTATGGATATTGATATTACCTTTTTTTCTCATTCTAATTTACTCATTTTTAAAAGTATATCGCCATGTTAAATTAATGAGAGACCCTTTAAATAGATTTTTTAGTATAATGAAAAAATATGGTTATGAAAGGAAAAAGAATCAAGGACTGGAGGAATTTATCTCAACAATAGATAAGTTGCCTTTAAAACAAAAGGCAGAGTGGTTTGTCAAGGAGTTTCAGGATATTTATTTTAAAGATAGAAAAATTGAAAAGGAAGACTTAAAAAAACTCAAAATAATACTTGAAAGGCTAAATGAAGCTGGTAAAAGCTGAAGAAATAGAAATAAAAGAAGTTTTAGATATACTTGAAAGGGGAGGAATTATAATATATCCAACAGAGACTCTCTATGGAATTGGTGTAAAATATGACAACAATGAACTTCTCCAAAAAGTATTTGAGATAAAAAAACGTCCAGAGGAAAAAAGCTTTCCACTTATTATAGACCTGAGACATCTTGATATGGTTAGTGAGTCCATACCTGCTTCAGCAAAAAGGCTTATGGATAAATACTGGCCAGGTCCTCTAACATTGCTTATTCCTGCAAAAAAGAGTTTATCAAAGAGAATAACTAAGGAAAACAAAGTAGCTGTAAGAATGCCTGGAGAATCTTTTGCCTTAAGACTGATTCAAAAATCTCAATTTCCAATTACAGCTACTTCTGCCAACATATCTGGTTATCCTGCCTCAGATTGTATAGAAGATGTAATAAAATACTTTAAAAACTCAGATATTGACCTCTTAATTGATGGGGGAAAACTTCCTGGTGTGCCCTCAACAATAGTTGATGCCACTGTTGAGCCTCCGAAAATAATAAGAAAAGGTGCTATAGAGATTGATTTATCTCTTTACTGATATAACTTCACCTATCTGTGAGATTTTGTTTATGATTTCATAAAGATGATTTCTATCCTTTACTTCAATAATAAAATTAATTAATGCTCTTTTGTCTGAAGTAGAATTTGCCTTTACTGCTGTTATATTAACTTGATTTGCCGATAAGAGACCAGATATTGTTGCAAGAATTCCTGGTTTATCAATACATTCTATGCTTATCTTTGTTTGAATCCTTGAACTATCATCTGCTGTCCAGAAAACCTCTATTAATCTATCATCTTCTAAATGTTTTATATTAATACAATCTTTTCTATGAACTGATATACCCTTTCCCCTTGTGATAAAACCAATTATTTCATCTCCTGGTACTGGCATACAGCATTTGGCAATATGGTATAAAACTTCATCAACCCCTTTGAGAGATATGAACTGTTTATGTTCTTTTTTTGCAGGAATTTTTTTGGTTACAACAACCTCTTCCTGTGGAATTTCAGGAGTGAGTTTATTAAGAACTTGATGAGCTGATATCTTACCGTGTCCAATAAGAAGATACAAATCTTCAATAGATTGAACTGAAAAAGACTGTAAAACATCTTCCATTTTTTCAGTTTTAAGAATAGAAAGCTGAATTCCGTTTTTGCGCAACTCAGCTTCAAGAAGTTGTTTTCCTATCTCAATTCCCTGTTGTCTTTCCTCCTGTCTTAGAAAATGTTTTATTCTGTTTCTTGCTCTTTGAGTAACAACAAATTGTAGCCAGTCTTTTCTTGGCTTTTGATGGGGACTTGTTATTATTTCAACCACATCACCACTTTGGAGTTGATAGTTAAGAGGAACTATTCTTCCATTGACCTTTGCTCCAGCACACTTTGCTCCAACTTCAGAATGTATAGAATATGCAAAGTCTATAGGAGTTGAATTCACAGGAAGTTCTTTTACATCGCCCTTTGGAGTAAAGACATAAATTGTGTCAGGCACAACCTCTGCCTTTATAGCATCAAGTAGTTCCTTTGGGTCAGATATTTCCTTGATGAGGTCTCTGAGCCAGGAGACAAGTTTTGCCTCTCTCTCGGTTAAATCTTTTCTCTCCTTATATCTCCAGTGAGCTGCAATACCTTCCTCTGCTATGATGTCCATCTCCTCGGTTCTAATTTGAAACTCTACTCTTTCGCCGCCAGGACCTATGACAGTTGTATGAAGTGATTGATAGTAGTTTGATTTTGGGAGACTGATAAAATCTTTAAATCTGCCGGGAATCAGTGTCCACAATGAATGAATAATTCCAAGAATATCGTAACAGTGTGGAACTGTATCGGTGATTATTCTTATTCCAATTACATCATAAACCTGTTCAAAGGGAATTTTTTGTTTAATGATTTTCTGATATATCCCATAGTAGTGTTTCACTCTTCCATAAATTTTGAATGGAATATTCATTGATGAAATTTTTTCGGAAAGAATTTTTATTACATAGTCAATATATGCCTGTTGATCTTCCTTTCTTTTTGCTACCTTTTTAACAAGGTCATTGTATTCCTCTGGATAGAGCACCTTAAATGCAAGATCTTCAAACTCTGAGCGCATCCATCCAATTCCCAGTCTGTTTGCAAGGGGAGCATATATCTCAAGAGTTTCCTTTGCTATTCTTTTTTGTTTATCAGGATGGAGAAACTCAATCGTTCTCATGTTATGAAGTCTATCGGCAAACTTTATCAATATTACCCTTATGTCCTTTGACATAGCAAGAAACATCTTTCTAAAACTCTCTGCTTGAGCCTCTTCAAGGGTTGAAAATTGAAGTTTACTTAATTTGGTAACAGCATTAACAAGAAAAGCAACATCAGGTGAGAACATTTCACTTAGTTCTTCAATTAATATTTCAGCATCCTCTACCGTATCGTGAAGAAGTCCTGCTGCTATGGTTGTTGAATCAAGTTTCATGTCTGCAAGTATATCTGCAACTGCTAAGGGATGATATATATAGGGAATTCCTTCTTTTCTTTTTTGGGAACAATGAGCCTCTCTTGAAAAAATATAAGCCTTTTTAATTAGTTCAACATTGGCATTAGGTCTATACTGCAAAACCTTTTTTACTACATCCTCTATGGTTAGCATATTTACCTTCTCCCTCTATTTTAGTTTAATATATTTTATCTATGGATAAGTTACTTATTTTTGGGGGTAAATCTTTAAAAGGTGAAGTTACAATAAGTGGAGCTAAAAATGCAGCTCTTCCCATCATGGCATCCACTATTCTTGCTCAGGGTTTGCATAGTTTTAAAAGAATTCCGAGACTGAGAGATGTCTTTACAATGATTGAACTTTTAAGAAAGATGGGAGGACTGATTGAATTTAATGAATCATGTAATATTAATACCACAAAAATAAATAAGTTTGAAGCTTCCTACGACCTTGTAAAAACTATGCGTGCATCCATTTTAGTTCTTGGACCACTTGTTGCAAGATTTGGCAGAGCAAAAGTATCCTTACCAGGTGGATGCGCAATAGGTGCAAGACCTGTGAATCTTCATCTGAAAGGACTTGAAAAAATGGGAGCTAAAATATCTCTTCAAGAAGGTTATATAATTGCTAAAGCATCAAGACTTAAAGGAACGAAGATATACTTTGATATTCCCACTGTAACAGGAACAGAAAATTTAATGATGGCTGCAACTTTAGCTAAGGGAACCACAATTATTGAAAATGCTGCAAAAGAACCTGAGGTCGTTGATCTGGCAAGATATTTAGTATTAATGGGTGCAAAAATAGAAGGTGCTGGAACAAGCATAATTAAAATAGAAGGAGTAGATGAACTTAAACCTCCTCAGGAATATGAAATTATACCTGATAGAATTGAGACAGGTACATTTATAGCAATTGCTGGTGCATCTGCAGGTGATATATTGCTGAAAGGATGTAGAATTGAACACATTGATGCTATAATTTTAAAGATGAAGGATGCTGGAATATCTTTTCAAGAAACAAAAAATGGATTAAGGGTAGTTGGACCTAAAAAACTTCAAGCAGTTGACATAAAAACTATGCCTTATCCAGGATTTCCAACAGACATGCAGGCACAGTTCATGGCAATGATGACTGTAGCCAATGGAACAAGTGTTATAAAAGAGACAATTTTTGAAAACCGATTTATGCATGTGGCTGAACTAAGAAGAATGGGAGCAGATATAACAGTAGAGGGAAATACCGCTACCGTTAGGGGTGTAAAAAAACTTAAAGGCGCACCAGTAATGGCAACTGATTTAAGAGCATCAGCATCTCTTGTCATTGCAGGACTAATTGCTGAAGATGAGACAGTGATAGATAGAATTTATCATCTTGATCGTGGTTATGAAGAGCTTGATAAAAAACTTATTCAACTTGGTGCTAAAATAAAGAGAATAAAATAAATCCTCAAAGGTTAACTTTAAGAAAAACAATAGATCTTTGTTTTTTTACTTGACAAATTATTACTCGGCAAATTAAATAATCAAAATAAAAACTTTATGGAAATGGAGGAAAAATGAGCTTAGAAAACTACAAATTTCATAGGGAGCATACTTGGGTAAAGGTTTCAGGTAAGAGCAAAAAAGTAAAAGTTGGTATCACTGACTATGCTCAAGAATCCTTAGGAGATATTATTTATATTGAACTTCCTGAGATTGATGCTCATGTTGAGGCAGATACTGAGATGGCAGAGATTGAGTCTACAAAAACTTCTTCTCCCATAATAGCTCCAGTTAGTGGAACAGTTGTGGAAATTAATGAAGAATTAATTGATCATCCAGAGATTATCAATGAGGACCCTTACGGAAAAGGCTGGATTGTTGTAATTGAGATGGATAATCCTCAAGAATTAGAAGATTTAATGGATTATGAAGACTATGAGAGTTATCTTGAAGAAGAAAGACAATGAGAGCTATTGTAATTGGAGGTGGTCCGGCAGGTTATGTTGCTGCTCTCTTTCTGAAGAGAGGTGGAGCGGAGGTATTATTAATTGAGAGGGACCAAATTGGAGGAACCTGTCTCAATAAAGGTTGTATTCCAACAAAAACCATAATTCATCATCTTGAATTATTAGAGAAGACCAAAAATCAAAAAATTATTAATGGAAATGACCTTTCGGGAGTTTCTATTGATTTGCAAGATTTAATGCAGAAGAAAGACAGCGTGGTTGATATTCAAAAAAAGGGATTAAGTATGCTTTTAAAGCAAGCTGGTATAAAAATTATCAACGCAGAGGCAGATTTAATTGCTCCATATACAGTGTTTTTAAGGGAAACTTCAGAGAAAATTCAGGCTGATAAGATAATCATTGCAACAGGATCAAAACCTGCAAAGCTTCCTATACTTGATTTTAACGATATAAACATTCTCTCAAGTGATGATTTATGGAAACTAAGAAATATACCTCGGTCAATTATAATTATTGGAGCTGGTGCTATTGGAACAGAGTTTGCATGGATATTTCATCTTTTAGGAAGTAAGGTAAGTATTGTAGAAGTTATGCCAAGAGTTTTACCTATGGAAGATGAAGAAGTTTCAAAGGAAGTTGAAAAACTTTTCAAGAAGCGAAAAATAGAGTTTCACACAGGAGTTAGTATAAAAGACTTACAGATTTTTGATAATTCCGTTGAGATAACTCTCTCAAATGAAAAAAAATTAAAGGGAGAGATTGTTCTTGTATCTGTTGGAAGAAGTTTTAATACAGAATGTATTAAGATATCAGATATAAAACTTGGCAATAAAAGAGAGATTATGGTAAATGAAAGAATGCAAACAAATATTGAGGATATCTATGCAGCAGGTGATGTTACTGGGAGTTGGTTGCTCGCCCATGTTGCATATAGGGAGGGAGAAGTAGCAGCGAAAAATGCCATGGGACAGAACAAAAAGATGGACTACAGCGCTATTCCCTCAACAATCTTTACAGTCACTGAAGTTGCTTCAGTTGGATTAAGGGAAAAAGAAGCCATACAGAAGGGATTGAACATAAAAAAAGGAATTTTTCCCTTTAGAGCTCTCGGCAAGGCTCATTTAGTTGGACAAATTGATGGATTTGTAAAATTAATTGCAGATAAAGACTCTGAAACCATAGTTGGTGCTCATATAGTTGGTTCACTTGCCTCAGAATTAATTCATGAGCTTGCACTGGCGGTGAAACTCAAGATAAAAATAAAAGAGTTAGATGAGTTAATTCACTCTCATCCTACGCTTTCTGAATGCATAGGAGAGGCTATTAAGGATCTATCGGGTGAAGCAATTCATAAAATAAGATGATTGATATTTTAAAGGTTTCCTTTATCTTTATTTTTATACTATTTTTGCTTCGTAAAAAAATCAGTGTAGGATATGCTCTATTAGCAGGGTCTTTTTTATTCTTATTACTTTATCCCTTTGATTTTGAAAATTTAACATTAAGCCTTCTTAAAACACTCACTTCTCAGACTTCAGTAAATCTCTTTTTGTCTCTTACTCTGATTAAGTCCTTTGAGTATTCTTTAAGAAAAACAGGAACAATGGAGAAAATGACAGAAACTTCTCAGTCTATGCTTAATAACAAAAAGCTTTCAATAGTATCAATGCCTCTGATAATTGGTATGTTACCTTCCCTTGGAGGAGCATATCTTTCAGCGCCGATGGTTGATTTAGCTACAAGAAACACTAATATTTCAAAAGAAGAAAAGGCATTTATAAACTATTGGTATAGGCATCCCTGGGAGTTGATTCTACCACTTTATCCAGGAATAGTTCTTGCATCAGCCATTTCTGGTGTTTCTCTTGGAAATCTCATAATACTAAATTTGCCAGTTGCTCTCTTAATATTCATCACAGGTTTCTTACTCAGTATGCAGAAAATAAAAAGTGATGAAAGACTAAATAAAACACAAAATAATATCAGAAATTTACTAAGCTTTACTCCCATATTGCTTGTTCTTATCCCAGTAATATTTTTTAAGATTGAACTCTATATTGCTCTTTTTATTAATCTTTTAATAGTATGCCTATATCATAAAAAGAGTTTTAAAGAAACTTTCTCAATCATAAAATATGGTTTTACTCTGGATGTAATTATTCTTGTGGCTGGAGTTATGATTTTCAAGGAAATGCTTCAAATATCTGGTGCTGTAGATGGAATAGCCAAGGCAATAACGGAGTCTAAAATTCCCCACTTATTCATCTTTATAACACTACCCCTATTCATTGGAGTTATTACAGGAATAAGTGTAGGTTTTGTAGGTAGCACTTTCCCTTTAATTTTACATTTAAAAGAGACTGTACCTCATGAAATCTCCATTGCCTTTGTTTCAGGATATGTAGGCGTGCTAATTTCACCACTTCATCTTTGTTTGATTCTTACAAAAGAGTATTTTAAAGCAGATATGCTTGGAGTTTATAGAAAAATTATTCCAGGTTGTATAATTATATTTTTCATTGCATTGATTGAATTTGTTATTTTGAGATATTATAGTTAAACTTTATCTAAAAGGAGGAGGCTTAATCATGGGAGAAATAATTGACATAACAGCGAGAGAAGTTCTTGATTCAAGAGGAAATCCAACAGTCCAAGTAGATATTTACCTTGACAGCGGTTTTATGGGAAGAGCTACTGTTCCCTCTGGAGCATCTACTGGATCAAGAGAGGCACTTGAATTAAGAGATGGAGACAAAAAGAGATATCTCGGAAAAGGTGTCAAAAAAGCTGTTGATAATATAATAAATGAAATTGCTCCAAACATTATTGGAATGGAATCGTTTGATCAAGAGGGTATTGACAGATTCCTAATAGAACTTGACGGAACTGAAAATAAGAGCAAGCTCGGTGCAAATGCTATTTTAGCTGTATCAATGGCTGTATGTAAAGCTTCAGCAGAGGAATCGGGACTACCACTTTATAGATATATTGGAGGAACTAATGCAAAGGTTCTACCTGTGCCTATGATGAATATTATTAATGGTGGTGTTCATGCAGATAATAATCTTGAAATTCAGGAGTTTATGATTGTACCTGCTGGTTTTTTAAAATTTTCTCAAGCTCTTAGAGCAGGTGTTGAAGTTTTCCATACACTAAAAGGAATTCTCAAAAAGAAGGGACTAAGCACAGCAGTTGGTGATGAAGGTGGATTTTCTCCAATGCTTGAAAAAAATGAAGAGGCGATAAAACTGATTATAGAAGCAATAAAAGAGGCTGGATATGAACCTGGCAAAGATGTTTATATAGCTTTAGATGTGGCAGCATCGGAATTATTTGAAGAGGGATTTTATAAAATTGAAGGTAAAAAACTTAGCTCAAAGGATATGATTGACTACTATGAGTCCTTAATTAATAAATATCCAGTAATTTCAATAGAGGATGGAATGAGTGAGGCAGACTGGGAAGGATGGGAACTCCTTAGTCAGAGACTCAAAAATAAAATTCAACTTGTAGCTGATGATCTAGTCGTTACGAACCCCAAAATAATAAAAGAAGCAATGAAAAGAGGAATTGCAAACTCGGTTTTAATCAAGTTTAATCAGATTGGAACATTATCTGAAACTATGGAAGCTATTGAACTTACAAAGAATAACAAATACACGGCGGTTGTCTCTCATCGTTCTGGTGAGACAGAAGATACAACTATAGCAGATTTGGCAGTAGCATGTAATACAGGCTTTATAAAAACTGGTTCTCTCTCAAGGGGTGAGAGAATTGCTAAATATAATAGACTTTTGCAGATAGAGGAAGAGCTAAATGATGTAGCTCAATACAGAGGACTTTCAGCTTTCTATAATCTTGGTTTTTAAAAATGAAGAAATATTCTCTGAAGGAACAACTTTTAAGAGAGAGAAAGAAAAAAGATAGATTGTTTCTATTACTGTTCTCATTAGTTATGCTTTTTCTCAGTTATAGTTTTTTCTTTGGTGATATGGGTTATTTGAAGTATATGGAGTTAAAGAAAAATGAAGAGAGAATTTTAAGGGAGATAAATGAAATTTCAATGGAGAATACACATCTTAAGAATGAAATAGAACTCTTAAAAAATGATCGTTCCTATTTAGAAAAATATGCTAAGGAAAAGTTCGGACTTGTAAAACCAGGAGAAATGGTTTTTCAATTTAAAAAAGAAGAAAGATGAGCCTTAATTTAGCAATTCTCTGGCATATGCACCAACCTTACTACTATGATCCCTTAAAAAACAAATTTATGCTTCCATGGGTAAGACTTCATGCAACAAAAGATTACCTTGATATGCTTCTTATTTTAAAAAAGTTTCCTGAGTTGAAGATTACTTTCAATTTGGTTCCTTCTTTATTAAAACAGCTTATAGAGTATGAAAAAGGAGTAACTGACATATTCTTTGAACATAGTATTATTCCTGCAGAAGAACTTAATGACGAACAAAAGGCATTTATTCTTGAAAACTTTTTCCTTGCAAATTGGAAAACCATGATATATCCCTTTCCCAGGTATAGACAACTGCTTGAGAAAAGGGGAAAGATATATGGTGATCCAATTAAAATATCAAAAAAATTTACCCCTCAAGAATTTAGAGATATTCAAGTGTTTTTTAATCTTGTATGGATTGATCCTTTACACAGGGAGAAGGATGATTTTCTCAGAGAGTTACAAAAAAAACAGTTAAACTTCACAGAGGAAGAAAAAAAGCTTCTTCTTGAGAAACATATTGAGATCATAAGGCAAATAATTCCCTCCTACAGAGAAATGGCTAAATCAGGTCAGATTGAACTCTCCATATCTCCATTCTATCATCCCATACTTCCTTTGATTTATGACAACTATAAAGCAAAAGAATGTATGCCTAATGCAACATTGCCAAAGTTTAATTTTAAAGCACCAGAGGATGCAAAGATTCAGATAGATAAAGCTATATTCTTTTTTGAAGAGATATTTGGTTTTAAACCTCAAGGAATGTGGCCCTCTGAAGGTGCTGTAAGTGAAGAAGTAATAAGATTGATTGCTCAATCAGGAATAAATTGGATAGCAACAGATGAGGAGATCTTGAGTAAATCAATAAATGAAAAATTCAGAACAGGGGAGAATTTAACTAATCCATCTATTTTATATAAAATGTATGAATTTGAAGGAGTAAAAATTTTTTTTAGAGATAGAATTCTTTCAGATTTAATAGGTTTTGTCTATTCAAACTGGGATGCTCAAAAAGCAGTTGATGATTTTATGAAGAGAATTTATTTTCACAAAGGTTCTGGGATTGTTACTGTAATTCTTGATGGAGAAAATTGTTGGGAGTATTATGAAAAAGATGGAAATACTTTTCTTGAAAAACTATATGGAAGTTTGCATAAGTGTAAAGACATAAAAACTGTAACCTTTTCAGAATATATAAAGCAAAATCATTCACAACCTTTAAGAAAAATCTTTCCAGGTTCATGGATTTATGCAAATTTTTCAATTTGGATAGGACATGAAGAGGATAACACATCCTGGGACTATCTATACAAAGTAAGAGAGGATCTAATTTCATATCAAAAAGAAAATCCAGAAAGAGACCTATCTAATGCATGGGAAGAAATATATATTTCAGAAGGCAGTGATTGGAACTGGTGGTATGGAGATGAACACTATACAGAAACAAAAGAGGTTTTTGATGAAATTTATAGGCATCATCTAATGAGTGTATACCTGAAAATAAATAAAGAACCACCATCTTTCCTCTATATCCCTATAAGTAGAAAAATGAGAGAAATTAAACCAGAGATAGAGCCAAAGGGATTTATATATCCGAAGATTGATGGAAAAGTAACAGGTTATTTTGAATGGCTTGAGGCAGGAAGGTTTAACCTGCAAAGAATGGGCGGCAGTATGCATAGGTCAGAAAGTCTTTTTGCATATTTGTATTATGGATTTAACAGAGAGAGTCTCTTTCTTAGACTTGATCCTTTTTCTTCACTCAAAGATTTGGAAGATTTAAGAATACAGATTCAAATCATTGAACCCAGAAGAATAAAGATAGTTTACAACAATATTAAAGCTCAATTAGCAGAAGTGTTTTTTCAGGAAAATGAAATATGGGTAAAAAAGAACGAAATTGACAGTGTCATTTTTGATCAAATATTTGAAATAGAAATACCTTTTGAAATTTTAAGTATAGGACAAGAAGAAAAAATATATCTCTTTATAGAAGTCTTTAAAAATAGTTACTTGATTGATCGCGCTCCAATTATTGGTTTTATAAAGATTCATATTCCCCCAAAAGATTTCGATAAACTAATGTGGTTTTAGCAAAAAATAAACTTTCAGAAAATATTAAGCTTGTTGAAATATTATAATTTTTTTTAAATTTGTTAATAAAATTTGTTGACGAAAATGATTTTTTATTCTATACTTTGAATAGAATTATAAGGCTCTTCGGTAAAATCAGTTGTTAAATTTATTTTTACGAACTGATTACGGGAGTTGTCTCTGATTGGGTTTTTTTATTTAGTCTTAAAATAATGTTAGATGATTTAACTTTATTTAAATTAGGAGGAAACAATAAATTTCAAGATATAGCGTTTTGAGTAAAAGTGCAAGCTTGACATAAAATATTTCTGGTGAGTATTATTACCTATGGATAAGGTAGCCTTTATATATGATGATATTTTTCTAAAACATGAAACACCAGAAGGTCATCCAGAGTCAAAAGAAAGGCTTATAGCCATTGTAAATCATTTAAAAAATCAAAAAATCTGGGAAAAAATACAACACATTAAACCAAGAAGAGCGAATGAAGAAGAACTATCGCTGGTTCATGAAAAACATTACATTGAAAAAATAAAAAACTCCCCTCCTGGGTATCTTGATCCTGATACATATCTAAGTGAACATTCATATGAGGTTGCATGTTATGCAGTGGGAGCTGTTCTTCAAGCAGTTGATGGAGTGGTAAATAAAGATTTTAATAAAGCTTTTTGCGCAGTTAGACCCCCGGGACATCATGCTGAATCAGACAGTGCTATGGGATTTTGTATCTTTAATAATATTGCAGTTGGTGCAGCTTATGCAAAAACTAAAGGCTTTAAAAAGATATTTATATTAGATATTGATGTTCATCACGGTAATGGAACCCAACATATATTTGAAGATGATTGTTCTGTATTTTATTTCAGTTCACATCAATTTCCATTTTATCCCGGGACAGGTAGAGAAATTGAAATGGGAAGAGGAGCAGGACAAGGCTGCACATATAATGTTCCTTTAAGGGCTGGTTCAGGGACAAAGGAGTATCTCACAGTTTTTCAGGATATAATGCCTCAGAAAATAAGAGAAATCAAGCCTGAACTTATTCTTGTATCAGCAGGTTATGATATGCATAAGGATGATCCCCTCAGCTTTATAAATGTAACAACAGAGGGAGTAAGAAGCATTATAAGAAGTATTCTAAGGTCTTC
>JANXBR010000029.1 GCA_025060625.1 Thermodesulfovibrio sp. | reverse complement strand
ATCTTGGTTATCTTTTAAGAAAATCTGCACAACTTTCACTTAGAAATGGAAATGTACTAATAATAACAGATGCAACCGCCTCTCGTGGGAAAGTAATAAAGCAGTATGAGATGGAGATACCTATAAATAGGATATTAAAAATTAATGAGATTAAGAAGAACAAGAAAAAGTGGCTTATTAAATTGAGAGACTCCATAGACATAGTATGGTTAAGTGAAGAAATAGAGAAAGCTGTTGAAGATTTAAGTCATGCCTATGAAAGAAAACTCAGCACAATAAATCGTTAGAATTTTTAAACATGTTTCAGAAATATTTTATTTTTAGGAAATACAGTTTTTTGAATACTTAAATTTCTGACACTTAGCACTTAATTTTTTTGATCTAAAAAAGGTTTTAAAAGTGGTTTAAAGAATAATTTAGAAAAGATTTTATAAAAATCGGCAATAAAGCAAAAAAAAATAAAAAATTGAGATATTTGCCAAAAAAAGCCAAAAATTGGCAATAAATTCCTCTATTTGTTCTTGCTTGAAGCTTTATTTTCAAGTTATATTAGCACTCAGTAAAGGTAGTTGCTAATAATTGACAACGAAAAAATAAAAAAAGGAGGGATGATATGAAGATCAAACCACTCAAAGACAGAGTAGTTGTAAAATTTTCATCGGAGGAACTTGAAAAAACTCCAGGCGGTATCTATGTGCCCGATGTAGCTAAGGAAAAACCTCAAAAAGGTACTGTTATTGCTGTTGGTTCTGAGGTAAAGGAAGTAAAAGAAGGTGATACAGTTCTTTTTGACAAGTATGCTGGTTCAAAAATCAAAGTTGATGATGTAGAGTATTTAATTATTAAAGAAGAAGAAATACTTGGAATAGTAGAAAAATAAAAAAAGGAGGGGATGATATGGCAGCAAAGCAGTTAATATTTGGTGATGCAGCAAGACAAGCTATTCTTAAAGGTGTTACAATCCTTACTGATGCAGTAAAAGCCACATTAGGGCCAAGAGGAAGAAATGTGGTTATTGAGAGAAAGTTTGGCTCTCCTAATGTAACAAAAGACGGTGTGACAGTAGCAAAAGAGATAGACCTTAAAGAGCCCTTTGAAAATATGGGAGCTCAGCTTGTTCGTGAAGTCGCTTCAAAAACCTCTGATGTTGCTGGTGATGGAACAACCACAGCTACAGTATTAGCCTATGCTATTTACAAAGAAGGGCTTAAATATGTCTCAGCTGGTGCTAATGCAATGGATCTTAAAAGAGGAATTGATAAAGCAGTTGAGGCAGTTGTTGAAGAGCTTAAAAAGATATCAAAACCAGTTGCTGATAAAAAAGAGATTGCTCAAGTAGGTACTATATCAGCAAACAATGATGTTTCAATAGGTGAACTTATCGCTGAGGCAATGGATAAGGTTGGAAAAGATGGTGTAATTACTGTTGAAGAAGCAAAAGGAATGGCCACAACCCTTGATATCGTTGAAGGAATGCAGTTTGACAGAGGATATATCTCACCCTACTTTATTACCGATCCAGAAAGACTTGAGTGCGTCCTTGAGGATGCCTTTGTCTTAATACATGATAAAAAAATCTCTTCAATGAAAGATCTGCTTTCTATACTTGAGCAGATTGCAAGAATGGGCAAACCTCTTCTCATTATTGCAGAAGATGTAGAAGGTGAAGCACTTGCAACTCTTGTTGTAAACAAACTGAGAGGAGTACTTCAGGTTTGTGCTGTAAAAGCTCCTGGATTCGGAGAAAGAAGAAAGGCAATGCTTGAAGACATAGCCATTCTAACTGGTGGAACAGTTATTTCTGAAGACCTTGGTCTAAAACTTGAAAATGTCAAGATTGAAGACCTCGGTAAAGCAAAGAAAATAATTGTTGACAAGGATAATACAACAATTGTTGAAGGTGCTGGTGATCCTCAAAAAATTCAGGCAAGAATCAAACAGATAAAGGTTCAAATAGATGAGACTACCTCAGATTATGATCGTGAAAAGCTTCAGGAGAGACTTGCAAAGCTTGCAGGTGGAGTGGCAAGAATTAATGTGGGTGCAGCAACTGAAGCAGAAATGAAAGAGAAAAAAGCAAGAGTAGAGGATGCGTTAAATGCTACAAGGGCTGCAGTTGAGGAAGGAATTGTTCCTGGCGGTGGAGTTGCCCTTTTAAGATGCCAGAAAGCCTTGGAAAAAATAAAGTTTGAAAATCATGACCAGCAACTTGGAGCTGAGATAGTCAAAAAAGCTCTTGAGGAGCCAATAAAACAGATTATAGCCAATGCAGGTGTAGAAGCCACTCTAATTGTTGAAAAAGTAAAAGAAAATAAAAATATCAATTACGGATATGATGCTTATGCAGAAAAATTTGTTGACATGATGGAGGCTGGAATAATAGATCCAACAAAAGTTACAAGAACAGCTCTCCAGAATGCCGCTTCTGTAGCAGGTTTAATGCTTACAACAGAAGTTCTTGTAGCTGAAATTCCTGAGGAGGAAAAGAAACCTCCAATGCCATCACCTGACATGTATTAATCTCTCCACCGATTTTATAAAAGGGTAGACATTAAACTGTCTACCCTTTTATTCATAATATTTTATAATTCAATTTTTAAAGTTCCCTTATGAACATTTTATTCATTATGCCACTGAATATTAAAAGAGTATCAATGCTTGAAAACGATGTTGAGGGTAATTAAATTTTTCTCACTCCCGAAGCATATAAAATAGTTCTTTCATTAATTTCAGGTAATAAATCAACAAATAAACTTTCTTTGCGATACATTCGTGCTGAACATGAACTGCTTAAAATATTTGATTCTTTTGACCCATTAACTTCTGAAGAAATTGAACATAGAAGTAAACTACTTGAAGACAAACCTTATAAATTAACTGGATTATGGCTTGGACTTGCCCATTTGTGTAATTTGGGTTGTTCTTACTGTTTTGCTAATACTCCTTATTATCTTCAGAATCATCGTCCTTTTATGTGTGAGGAAACATCTAAAAGAGCCATAGTATGCATGATGTTGGAAACTTGATTATGGCAAGGGTTACTATAACTTCAAAAGATACTCTACTTATGGAAATTTATGAAACTATGCGTTGACTCGGATTTATTGATATTGCACTTGTTGAAGTATGTCCTAATTCTGGTGAAATGCTTTTTTCCCAAAAGAATTTATTTCCCTATACAGAGAACAATATCTTTAAAACTTGCCAAGCATATCTTTGAAAATAAACCAAATGCCTATGAAAGAAAGCCTAAATGCCTTCAGTTAACATGCAGACTTAGAGAGAACGAAGACTTCCTTTTACTGCTTTTCTACAGGGATCACCTCTTTATATTTAAATCCTGATGAAGAGTTTTATCCCTACATGAGATTAATAAAAGAAAAAGATGAGAATCGTATGGTAAGTCTTAGCTTAGATAATGATATGACCAAAGTTAATCACTTTCTTAAAAATCATATTTTCAACAAATCTTGCAAAGAATGCTGGGTAAGACATTTATGTGGAGGATGATGTTATGGAGACACCTTTACTTATGCAAAAGATATAAGAGCAACAATAGATACAGACTTTGTTATGACTAAACATAAGTTTCATGTTGCTGCTTATATTTTGAAAAAGTTAAAAGGCAGAAAGCAAATTCCTGAAAATAATAAAAGCTTTAAACTGTTCTTACAAACATTCGGCGTTTTGCTGGATTGTAGGAATTTTTTAAAAATAAGACTGGGAGGGTATACCAGATGGTTTTGGTTCAGGTTCAAAAAGCTTAATCAGTTGCAAAAATCATAGGGTGCCTGCCAAGATAAATGGCATACCTATGAAGGATACCAAATTGGTGGTAGTGGTAGTGGATGCAGAAACATATTCCAGGTAAAGATCATAAAGATCATAATTTCAAGAGAGGACCAAATCGGTAAGTTAGGTTAAATTTAAGAACAAGGTTGTTCATCTAAGGGATGGAATCCCTTTTCTTTGGGAAGTTCTCACTATATAGTCTTTTCTAATTATCTTAAGTATTCATCCAAGCCTACCTTTCTGTAAAATTGTATTTTTTTAACTATTTACTTCTCCCTAAAAATATTAAATCAGACCCTATATATTGATTGTTATTAAATTAAAATTTTGATATAATTAGTTATAAAAAAAGTTCAAGGAGGTTGTTATGTCTTTAGTTTTATGGTTTGATGAAATAAGTATAAAGGATATTCCATTGGTGGGAGGAAAGAATGCTTCATTAGGTGAAATGTTACAAAATCTTACTCCGAGAGGCATAAATATTCCCGATGGATTTGCTGTAACAGCTGAAGCATATAAGTACTTCATTAAGTTTAATGGATTTTCTGAGACAATAAGAAATATACTTTCTGGTTTAGACAAATCAAATGTGGATGATCTAAAGAAAAGAGGTAAAAATATAAGGAACTTAATACTGAAAGGACAATTTCCCGAAGATTTAAAGGATGCAATAATAAAGGCATATAAAAAATTAGAGGAAAAATATGGGAAAGATGTAGATGTAGCAGTAAGGTCATCAGCTACAGCAGAGGACTTACCAGATGCTTCCTTTGCGGGACAGCAGGAAACCTATCTCAATATAAGGGGAGATAATAATGTTTTAGATTCAGTAAGGAGATGCTTTGCTTCTCTCTTTACAGATAGAGCAATTTCATACAGAATAGATAAAGGCTTTGATCACTTTAATGTATATTTGTCTGCAGCAGTTCAGAAGATGGTTCGTTCTGATTTTGCTTCTTCTGGAGTAATATTTACAATTGATACTGAAACAGGATTTAGAGATGTCGTATATATTACAGGTTCATGGGGTTTAGGAGAGTATGTAGTTCAGGGAATTGTCAATCCTGACGAGTTTTATGTTTTTAAGCCTGCTTTAAAAAATGGTTACCGAGCAATAATATCAAAGAAATTGGGAGCAAAACAACAAAAACTAATTTATGGTAAAACCTTAACAAAACCGACCATTGGAATAAAAACAACACAAAAGGAGAGACAAAAATTCGTCCTAAGTGATGATGAAATACTAAAGCTTGCAAAATGGGCTATTTTAATAGAGGAACACTATGGAAAGCCCATGGACATTGAGTGGGCAAAGGATGGTGATGGAGTAAATGTAGGCACTGGTGAACTTTTTATTGTTCAGGCAAGACCTGAAACAGTGCACTCTACAAGAAAGGAAAATTATTATGAGGTATATGAACTTAAAGATGAAGGCAAAGTAATTTGTAAGGGTTTAGCAGTAGGTAGCAAAATAGGACAAGGAAAAGCCTCCATAATAAAAGAATCATCAAATATTCATCTTTTCAAAGAGGGAGATGTTCTGGTTACAGATATGACAGACCCTGATTGGGAGCCCATTATGAAAGTAGCTTCAGCAATAGTTACCAATAGAGGAGGAAGGACTTGTCATGCTGCAATAGTATCCCGTGAACTTGGTATTCCTTGTGTAGTTGGTTGCGGAGATGCAACAGAGGTGATTAAGGAGGGATTAGAAATCACAGTAGACTGCTCCAAAGGAGAGAAAGGGTATGTACTTGAAGGGAAAATACCCTATAATGTTAAAAGGATTGATTTATCCTCATTACCCAGCACTAAAACCAAGATAATGATGAATGTTGGTATTCCTGAGCAGGCATTTTCTCAAGGTCAGATTCCCAATGACGGTGTTGGGCTTGCAAGAATTGAATTTATAATTGGCTCTCATATAGGAGTACATCCTCTTGCATTAATTGAATACGAATCTTTAAAAGAACAGTCTCAGAAAAATCCAAAAATAGCCAAAATTGTTAGAGAAATTGACAAAAGAACTCCTATGTATGAATATAAGCCAGATTTTTACGTGGATAAACTTGCCCAAGGAATTGCCATGATAGGTGCTGCCTTTTATCCAAATGATGTGATTGTAAGATTTTCAGATTTCAAAACAAATGAGTATGCCAATCTTATAGGCGGAACTCTATATGAGCCAGTTGAATCAAATCCTATGATAGGTTGGCGCGGTGCGAGTAGATATTATGACCCAAAATTTGAGCCTGCCTTTGCCCTTGAGTGCTTAGCAATCAAGAAGGTAAGGGAGGAGATTGGGCTCAATAATGTTAAGGTTATGATTCCCTTCTGTAGAACTATTGAGGAAGGTAAAAAAGTAATAGAGGTAATGAAAAAATATGGTTTAAATCAGGGAGAAAATGGATTGGAAGTATATGTTATGTGTGAAATTCCAAGCAATGTAGTTTTAGCTGAAGAATTTGCTCAGATTTTTGATGGTTTTTCTATAGGCTCCAATGATCTTACTCAGCTTACTTTGGGACTTGACAGAGACAGTGAACTTGTATCACATATTTATGATGAAAGAAATGAAGCAGTAAAGAGGTTAGTAAGACATGTAATAGAAGTTGCTAAAAAACATGGAAAAAAGATAGGCATATGCGGTCAAGCACCCAGTGATTTTCCAGAATTCGCAGAATTTTTGGTTGAATGCGGAATTAACTCAATTAGTTTGATTCCTGATACTGTTTTAAAAACAAGACTATTAATTGCTGAAAAGGAGGCAAGTTTAATAAAAAAATAAAACAGTAAGAATTCTAAAAATATTTGATTTAAAAGGTGAAAGAGGAGGTTTTTATGCCTTTTCTCTAAGTATTTAATTGAAAGGATTGAATTTAAACTTTTTATTATTACGTGAAAATATAAATTTTAAAAAATTCTTTCTCTATTTATTTGCTTGCTAAAAATATGTTCTTCATTTTAAAATTGAATATAAAACTTTAACGGAGGAGTAAATGAAAGAGAAAATTCATCCAGAATACAAAGAAGCAAAGGTTATATGTGCTTGTGGAGAAACATTTATTACCCGTTCAACAAAACCTATAATTAAGGTGGATATCTGTTCTAAATGCCATCCATTTTACACAGGTAAACAGAAAATTGTTGACACTGAGGGTAGAGTAGAGAAGTTCATGAAAAAATACAGTAAAAAATAGTAATAAAACTATTTTTATTAGGGGTTAGAACAAAAATTTTTCATTTTTCTAACCCCTTTTTATTTGAAATAAGAAGGAGAAGTAGATGAAAAAAAATATTTCAATTGGTGGGCAAGCTGTAATTGAGGGTGTAATGATGAAATCTCAAAAAGGATGGGCTGTTGCTGTAAGAAATCCTGAGGGCGAAGTAATATTAAAGTTGGAAGAAATTAAAAAACAAAATAAACTTTCAAAAATACCTTTAATAAGAGGTTTTTTTATTCTTCTTGAAACTTTGTGGCTTGGAATGAAAGCAATAGATTTCAGTAGCAAAATTGTATTCAAGGAAGAAAAATCCAGTCCATGGAGTCTTGCTTTATCTTTATTTTTAGCATTTTTAATTGGAATTTTACTCTTTATAGTTTTACCTCTATATGTAACAAAACTTGCCGGTCATCTTTTTGAGATAATATCTACAAATTCTTTTATCTTTAATCTTGTTGATGGTATTTTAAGAGTTTTAGTATTTATAGGTTATGTTTTTACAATAAGTATGTGGCCACAGATGGGAAGAATTTTTGCTTATCATGGAGCCGAACATAAAACAATAAATGCCTTTGAGTCTGGAGACTCTTTAAATCCTGAAAATGTAAAAAAATATTCAAGACTTCATGTAAGATGTGGAACGAGTTTTGTGTTTATTGTTCTTGTTATAAGTATAATAATATTTTCAATGATTCCTTCCTCGTGGAACTTTATTTTAAAGGCTATTTCAAGAGTTATACTTTTACCTATAATTGCAGGTTTATCCTATGAAATACTAAAAATTTCTGCAAATTGGCAAAATAATTTCTTAACAAGAATTTTTATACTTCCCGGGTTGATTTTTCAGAAAATAACTACAAAAGAACCAGATACTACACAAATAGAAGTTGCCTGCGAAGCTTTAAAAGCTGTATTAAGTTTATCTGAAAAGGAGGAGAGGATAAATGCTTGAAAAATTAATAGAAGTAGAAAGCAAATATGAAAAGATAACTCTTACACTTTCAGATCCGAAAGTGTTTTCAAATAAAGATGACTATATGAAATATTCAAAAGAGCAGGCAGAACTTGAGCCTATTGTTACAAAATTTAGAGAGTATAAAAAAGTTGTTCAACAAATAGAAGAAGTTGAAGAGATGCTTAAAAGTGGTGATCCTGATTTGAAAGAACTTGCTGAAGAGGAGTTGCAAAAACTCAAAAAATTAAAACCCCAGATTGAGCAGGATCTCAAAATTTTACTTTTACCAAAAGACCCAAGAGATGAAAAAAATGTTATTCTTGAAATAAGAGCAGGTACTGGCGGTGAAGAAGCAGCACTTTTTGCAGCAGACTTATTTAGAATGTATGCAAAATATGCTGAATCAAAAGGATGGAAGGTAGAAATTATTGATTCTCATCCAACAGGAT
This sequence comes from Thermodesulfovibrio sp., assembly GCA_025060625.1. Lineage (GTDB taxonomy): Bacteria > Nitrospirota > Thermodesulfovibrionia > Thermodesulfovibrionales > Thermodesulfovibrionaceae > Thermodesulfovibrio. The sequence continues at coordinate 5,095 of JANXBR010000029.1, read as the reverse complement.
TAGGAGGTTTTAAAGAAATAATCGCTACTATTTCTGGTAAAGGCGCTTTTAGTAAGCTTAAATATGAAAGCGGTGTGCATCGTGTTCAGAGAATCCCAGTAACAGAAGCATCAGGCAGAATTCATACATCTACAGCAACAGTAGCTGTGCTTCCAGAAGCAGAAGAAGTGGACATAAAAATTGATGAAAAGGATTTAAGAATAGACACTTTTTGTTCTTCAGGTCCTGGAGGACAGTCTGTAAACACAGCCTATTCAGCAGTAAGAATTGTTCATATTCCAACGGGAATAATCGTTCAATGTCAGGATGAAAGATCACAGATTAAAAACAGAGAAAAGGCTATGAAGGTACTTAGAGCTCGTTTGCTTGAGATGGAGAGGCAAAAAAAAGAAGCTGAAAGAGCTGCTGAGAGAAAAGGACAGGTTGGCACAGGTGAAAGAAGTGAAAGAATAAGAACTTATAATTTTCCTCAGAATAGAGTTACTGACCATAGAATAGGATTAACACTATATAAGCTTGAACAGATTTTAAATGGCGAAATTGATGAAATAGTGGATGCTTTAATCTCTCATTATCAGGCTGAAAAACTTAAAGAAATGTGAAAGCCCTTGATAAAATAAGAGAGATTGTCAATGAATTTTTTTTTGATATAAGAGAGGCACAGGAAATTGTCTCTCATGTCTTAAGAATTAATAAAATACACCTTTACACTGAAAATCCCGAAATAACACCTGAACAGGCTGATACTATAAAATCTCTTGTAGAAAGAAGATTAAAAAGAGAACCTATTCAGTATATTATCGGAGAATGCTCTTTTTACAATATAAAAATAAAAGTTGGTACTGGAGTATTAATTCCAAGACCCGAGACTGAGATATTAGTTGAAAAAGTTATTGAAAAAAAAGAATTAATTGCGAATACTGGGAACAAAATAGTTGATCTATGTACAGGATCAGGATGCATTGCCTTAGCTATTGGTAAAAATATACCTGAATTCCAGATTTATGGTATTGATTTATCAGAAAAAGCAATAAAGTATGCTACAGAAAACAAGGCATTTAATAATATAAAAAATGTAATGTTTCTTGTGGGTGATTTGTTTAATCCTTTCAAAGAAAAAATCTTTGCCTGCATTACTGCAAATCCTCCATATGTGAAAAAAAATGAAATTTCTTACTTACAGCCTGAGGTTAAAAACTATGAACCCTTAGAAGCACTGAACGGAGGAGAGGACGGGCTCTATTTTTATAGAAAAATTATACAAAGTTCAGGTAAGTATCTTTTAGATGAAGGCTTAATTTTTTTAGAAATAGGAAAAGGACAGTTTATGGAAGTTATGAAAATAGCCTATGCTGAAAATTTTAGTTTAATAGATGTGGTGAAAGATGTTGCTGGAATTGAAAGAGTTATGATATTAAAAAAATAGATAATAATTATGTGGAGGAGTTCTCATTGATTTATCTAAAACTTATTGTGTTTATGGTTATACTATTTACAGCCAATACTTATGCTGAAGTAAATATAATTAATCATGTTCCATTTTTTCCATCAGAAGATTTTCAATGCGGTCCCACATCCTTAGCCATGGTTTTGAATTTCTGGGGAATGAAAGTTACTGTAGATGAAATAGCAAAGGAAATATATAGCAAAGGAGCAAAGGGAACAGCTGATTTTGATTTGATAATTTATGCACAAAAAAAAGGTTTTAAAACTTTAAACTATAAAGGCAATATGGAAGATCTAAAGGAAAAAATAAGGGCAAATAAGCCTTTAATTGTAATGACCGATGAAGGATACTGGTTTTATAAAAAGTATCACTTTATAGTAGTTGTAGGATTTGATAGCGATTCTGTTATAGTAAATTCAGAAAAAATTATGCATAAAAGAATTAAGATTGAAGATTTTGAAAAAAAATGGAGTAAAACAGGATTTTGGACACTTTTAATAGAAAAATAAGGAGGGACAAGATTATGGCAAAAGTTTTAGCCATGGTTCTTGCAGGTGGAAAGGGTGAAAGACTTTTCCCTTTAACATCCTTTAGGTCAAAGCCTTCTGTTCCTTTCGGTGCAAGATATAGAATAGTTGATTTTGTCCTAAGTAATCTTGTAAATTCAGAGATTTATTCGATCTATCTTCTTGTTCAGTATAAATCTCAGTCTCTTATTGAACATATTAGACAAAACTGGTTTTTTTCTTCTGTTGGAAGCGAACACTTTGTAACAGTTGTTCCTCCTCAAATGAGGATGGGTCCTGAGTGGTTTCAGGGAACAGCCGATGCAGTCTTTCAAAACATAGCACTCATTAGGGAACACAGACCTGATATTGTTATTATCTTTGGAGCTGATCATATTTACAGAATGGATATAAGACAGATGATAAATTTTCATATGGAAAACAATGCCCATGTTACTGTAGCTGCAAGACCTGTTCCCTTAAAACTTGCTTCATCATTTGGAGTAATTATTGCAAATCAAGACCACAGGATAGAAGGATTTCAGGAAAAACCAAAAGAACCAACTCCCATGCCTGATAATCCATATATGGCTTATGTTTCAATGGGCAATTATATATTTAATACTGACATTTTAATTGACGCTTTGGTGCGAGCTGAAAAGAAAAAACAACATGACTTTGGGGCTCATGTAATACCTGATCTTGTCGGGATGAAATGCAGAGTCTATGCCTATGATTTTGCCAAAAATGAAATTCCTGGTATTCAATCCTATGAAGAGCGTGGTTACTGGAGAGATGTTGGAACAATCAGCGCTTACTTTGATGCTCATATGGACATGCTTGGAGAAAAACCAGTTTTTGAAATCTTCAATAGAATGTGGCCTATACACCCTATAAAATATGAAGGACCACATGTAAAAATTCTTGACGGAGAAATAAAAAATAGTGTTATTGCCGAAGGAGCTCTAATAGCTGGAGGAAAAATAGAAAATTCATTTATAAGAAGTAATACTATAATTGAAAAAGGAGCAGAAATAAGAGACTGCATTATAATGGATGATGTTGTAATTAAAAGAAATAGTAAACTTTATAGAGTTATAGTTGATAAGAAAAATGTTGTTTATGAAGGAGAAAAGATTGGTTTTTCCCCTGAACAGGATCGCTTTAGATGTCACATAGATTCTTCTTCAGGAATATGTATCCTCCCAAGAGCTGCAAGATACAATGACTGGATTAAAGAAATCAACCGTGTTTAGAATTTGTCTAATTTTTATTTTTTTATTGTTTTTTTGCATTTCTGCCCAAGCTAATATCCAAGAAAAGAAAAAAATTTTAATTCTAAACTCTTACCATCAGGGACTGAGCTGGACAGACAACATAATAATGGGTATCAAAGAATCTCTAAAATCTTTGGAGAGCAATATTGATTACTACATTGAATATATGGATACCAAACGTTTTTATGGAGAGCAATATTTTGAAAAAATTTTCAATCTAATAAGTTATAAATATAATGGAATAAAATTTGACCTTATAATTGTATCAGACAATGATGCTTTATTATTTACTATGAATAATTATCAGAGATTATTTTATGGAATACCTGTTGTTTTCTGCGGAATTAATAATTTTAATGACAAATTAATAGAAAGGTACAGAAAATGGTTTACAGGAGTTGCTGAGGAAACGGACATAATAGGCACCCTTGACATAGCCCTGAAACTTCATCCTAATACTCAAAGAGTTTATATTATAAATGACATAACTACAACAGGGCTTGCAATGAAAAAGAAGCTATTGGAGACATTTCCTGAATTCTCAGATAGAGTTAGCTTCATTATGCTTGAAAATCCCGATATGAAGGAACTGCAGAAAGAAGTTGGAAAAATTCCACCAAAGAGCATAATTCTTCTTTTACTTGTAAATAGAGATAAAACTGGCAATTTCTTCGCATATGAGGAAAGTCTTGATTTACTATATCCATATACAAACTCTCCAATATATAGTGTATGGGATTTTTATATTGGAAGAGGCATTATTGGTGGGAAATTAACAAGTGCATTTCTGCAAGGTAAAAAAGCAGGTGAAATAGCATTACAAGTTTTACAGGGTAAATCTCCTTCTGATATTCCAGTTGTTAAAGAAAGTCCAAATGAATATATGTTTGATTATAAAGAACTAAAAAGATTTAATGTTTCATTAAATAGGCTCCCTAAGGAAAGCAGGATCATTAATTTTCCTGAAAGCTTTTTTGTCAAGTATAGAAAAACAATAATAATGATTACACTGATTTTTATTGGTTTGTCTGCTACTATAGTGATTCTGGCTATTAATATTTCAAAGAGAAAAAAAATAGAAAAAGAGCTAAGAATTTCAGAAGAAAAATACAGAGACCTTTATGACAATGCACCTGATATGTATCATTCTGTTGATAAAAATGGAATTATTATTGAATGCAATGAAACAGAAGCAAAAATGTTAGGATATAAAAAAGAAGAAATAATTGGCAAACCAATAAGTTACTTTATGACTGAAGAATCTAAAAAAGCGCAGGCAGAACTTTTCCCCAACATAGATAAATACAGTTATATTCAAGTGGAGAGAGATTTTGTAAGAAAAGATGGCTCGGTATTTACTGCATCTTTAAATGTTTATGTTGAGGTAGATGAAAAAGGAAACTTTGTTAAAACAAAAACAATAGGAAGAGATATCACTTATAGAAAACAAATTGAAGAAGAACTTAGAAGGTCAAAAGAAGCATTGAGAAAGCTGTCGGTTTATCTACAGAACATAAGAGAAAACGAAAGAAAAGAGATTGCCAAAGAAATCCATGACGAATTAGGTCAGTCTCTTACAGCATTAAAACTGTCTTTACTCTGGATTAAAAAACGTATTGAAGATGATTTTTTACATACAAAATTTGATGAAACACTGAGTATAGTAAATGCTCTAATAAGACAAGTTCAAAGTATATCCAACAGACTTCGTCCATCCATAATTGACCATTTAACTCTTGAGGATGCCATATTTTGGCAGATTAAAGAATTTGAAAAAAATACTTCTATATCATGCAAAGTTGACATTTCAGAAGATGGTTTTAAACTCTCAAAAAATGTATCTTTAACTATTTTTAGAATCTTTC
>JANXBR010000028.1 GCA_025060625.1 Thermodesulfovibrio sp. | reverse complement strand
GAGAAAGAAAAGAGGATATTCCACTGCTTGTAGAATATTATCTTAAGAGCTTTTCAGATATATATAAGAAAAATGTTACAATTGATGAAGAAGCATTGAAAATACTAACCTCCTATGAATGGCCTGGAAATGTGAGAGAACTTGCAAATACTATTGAAAGACTTGTTGTAATGACAGAGAGTAATAAAATTAAGGTTTATGACCTTCCCGATACTGTAAGAGGAATATTTAAATTAAAAACCTTTTCGTCAAATAATTTAAAGCTTCCTACTGAGGTTGAGGAACTTGAGAGAATAAGAATTATGGATACTCTTCCAAAATATAAATTTAATATTCGCAAAACTGCTCAAGCTTTAGGTTTAACAGAAAGACAGCTTAATTACAGGATAAAAAAGTATGGAATAATGATTAAAAAGGACATAGGATTAAATGATAGCCATAATTAAAAATGTAAAGACTGAAGGTCCGGGAAGCTTAGAGCATTACTTTCTTGAGCAATCAATCCCATATAGGATTTTTGAAGCTGAAGAGGGAGATGTGCCTTCTTCTTTAGAAGAATATAAAGGATTGATAGTGATGGGTGGACCTATGGGAGTTTATGAAATGGAAGATTATCCACATTTGAGGATAATTTCACGACTTATAAGAGAAGGAATAAACAGAAATTTGAAAGTGCTTGGTATTTGTTTAGGTGCCCAACTTATTGCATATGCGCTTGGAGCAAGAGTATATAAGGGACATGGTGAGGAAATAGGTTGGTATGATATAGAGCTTACAGGAGATGGATTAAGAGACCCTTTGATGATATCTCTTGCAAAGCATCCATCGGTTGGCGATGTATGGAGAAAGTTCAAGGTTTTTCACTGGCATGGAGACACCTTTGAATTACCCTTTGGTGCGGTGCATCTTTCAAAATCTTCTATGTATGAAAATCAGGCATTCAGATACAAGGACAATGTCTATGCCCTTCAGTTTCATATTGAAGTAACAAAGGAAATGCTTTCTCATTGGTTTGAAGATCACCCTAAGAAAGAAGAAATTCTTAAAGAGACAGAAAAAATACTTCCTGAATACTCCCAGAGGGCAAATAATTTTTATAAAGCTTTTTGGGGAAGATAACTTTTATTTGACAGAGAGCAAGTTGCCATCAAAAGTAAGAATTTCTGCATTTAAAATATTAGCATAATAAATTAATGTTGCATCTGTAAAACTTAGAAGGCATTGTGTTTTTTCTATAATCTTTATTATTTCATCTTGAGGAGGGATTTCATTAAGCATCATGAGAATATTGAAAAAATCTTGAATTGTTTTAAATGCTTCAGGTATGAAAAATTTTTGTTCATTTATTCTTCTGCATATTACAGTTATTGTTTCTTGGAAGACTAAAAAATGAGACATAAATATACCATCCCTTTGATTAAAAAGCTCTATTGCTTTTCTATGGTGAATATCTCTGAAAGACAGAAGAGCGACAATTAATGAAGTGTCAAGAAGATAAATTTTATCGCTCATATATATTTTTCTTATCCTCTATTGCATTGCCTCCCAGATTAAGAGTGCCTATAAAAGATTTTAAAAGATCTTTATTGCCTTTCCCTACAATTATTTGAAATCCCATTGCACGAAAAATACGTACTGCATCCTGAGTGACAAAATCCAATATGGTGAAATCATAACCTAAATCTTCCAAAACCGATAACAAAGCCTTTTTTATGGGAATAAGTTTGCCATCTACAACAATATAGTAAATGGAAGCCTGACCTTTTTGTGGATAGGTTTCTTCTTTGTAATTTAAAAGAGTTTTCACAATATCATCTCTTGATATTTCTATTTTTTTACCTCGCAAAATGAAAGTTTTTTTCTTATCTACTACTAACATAGTAACACCTCTATAAAAGTTTCATTATTAATAAACATATAAAATTTATTTTGATAATGTCAAATTTATATTACTTCTATAATATTCTGAGATATATGCTAAAATTTATTACTTAACTATGTTGAAAATAAGGAGTCACTAACAATATTTATAAGAAATGTTAGAATTTTTAGCTTTAATAACCTTAATATTTGGAGTTAATATTCCGTTTTTTTGGATTCCTGTCCATTTTTATCCCCAATTTTTTAGAAAGATTGGTATATTTACATATCTAATGCCCATATTTACTTTAAGCTTAATATCTTTAGTGGTTTTTACTTATCGTGATTATATTTTAATGTATACCTTCCAATTTCCATCTCTCTTGAATTTAATTGGATTAGGAATTTTTTTGTCTGGCATTATTCTTCATATATGGACTGCAAGGCTTTTAACCTTATGGGGTCTAATAGGTATACCTGAGATATTTCCAAAGAGAAAGATTAAACTCATAGAGTCTGGACCATTTTCTAAAGTTAGACATCCTACTTATCTTGCTCATACTATGATATTTCTCGGAGTTTTTCTTCTCACAGAGTTTGTTGCAGTAGGTATTTTGACCCTTTTTGATTTTGTCATGGTTCATACTTTTGTTATACCCTTTGAAGAAAGGGAACTTCTCAGTAGATTTGGAAAGGTCTATGAGGAATACAAAAATAGGGTCAGATGGAGGATACTGCCAGGTTTACTCTAAATTTAACAGTATAGATTTACTCAAGGTCCTTATAAACTTGACAGTCTTGAGATGATATTGTAACCCTCTTTCAAAAATATTACCATTCTTCCTCTATATTTTCCTTTTCAATTTCTCAATTTCTTATGTTTTAGCAACATATACTTTAAAATTTATACCGATTTACTCAAAATAAAATCTCTTTTAGCTCTTTCTGAAAGCTTTAAATATCTATGTTTTTCTTAATTTTATTATCTTTTATGTTTGTATTTATACATAGAAACTTAAGGGACTAAATCCTGTTTAAGTGGCTTATTCATCTAATAGGTCCTATCACCTTACAATTTTCTCTTTGCTTGTAACTGCACGTCATCTATGGGATAAAAATATTTTGCATAGGCTGAAACAATCTTCCCCTATATTTTTTGACAGTAAAATCCTTGGCAAAAATTTTATCACAGTTTTATTAAAATTGAGATATATTAGAGATGAGAGACCTTCATAATCCCTTGATTTTGCTTACGGGGTGGACGGGACTTGAACCCGCGGCCTCTTGCGTGACAGGCAAGCGTTCTAACCGTGCTGAACTACCACCCCAACTAATGGGCGGAACAGGTTTCGAACCTGTGACCTCAGCCTTGTAAGGGCTGCGCTCTCCCATCTGAGCTATCCGCCCATATCTTTTAAACTAATATAACAATTAAGAATTTGTCAAGAAATAGTGTGGTTAAAAAAAACTTGTCAGAGTAAGGTTAGAAGATGAAGACAGAGAAAACAAAGCTATATGCTTAGATTGAGATAAGTGGATATAGGAATAATATATCCTAAGTAGTATTCAAAGAGAAGAAATTACCGCTTATGTAAGTAAGTTTATTATTAATAGTGACTCCTTTAAAGATTTTTGGTTTAATTTTTAATTCAATCCAAATTGAAAAGAATTGTAGCAATTTAAGCTGATATAATGTTAAAATTAACAATAAATGCCAAAGTATATTTTTATAACTGGTGGAGTAGTTTCTGCACTTGGTAAAGGTATAGCAGCATCTGCAATTGGAGCTTTACTTGAAGCCAAGGGATTTAAGATAACTATACAAAAACTTGATCCCTATATAAATGTAGACCCAGGCACCTTAAGTCCCTTTGAACATGGAGAAGTATATGTCACCGATGATGGTTGTGAAACTGACTTAGACCTTGGTCATTATGAAAGATTTACCAACCTTACTACTTCTCATGTCAATAACTATACTTCTGGAAAAATTTATTTTAATGTAATCTCCAAGGAAAGAAGGGGCGACTATCTGGGACATACTGTTCAAGTAGTACCCCATGTTACTGATGAAATAAAAGAGGCTATAAAGTCTGCAGCAGGAGACAACAAATATGATATTGTAATTGTTGAAGTTGGTGGTACGGTTGGAGACATTGAAGGATTGCCATTTCTTGAAGGAATAAGGCAGTTTAGATATGATGTGGGAAGAGAGAATGTCTTATATATTCATTTAACGCTTGTTCCATATGTAAAAAGTGCTGGCGAACTTAAAACGAAACCAACTCAGCATAGTGTAAATAGTTTAAGGGCAATAGGAATCCAGCCTGATATTTTGATATGCAGGGCAGATAGACCTATTCCCAATGAACTTAAGAAAAAAATAGCCTTACATTGCAATCTTGATTTTGACTCTGTAATATCTGCCCATGATGTAGAGACTGTCTACGAAGTTCCACTTAATTTCAAAAATGAAGGTCTTGATCTTCTCATAGAAAAGAAACTCTCTCTACCCCACAGAGTTGAGGATTTGTCACTTTGGGAAAATGTTGTTCATAAAATTAAAAATCCCAAAACTGAGATTAATATTGCAGTTGTTGGTAAATATGTAGGATTAAAAGATTCCTATAAAAGCCTAATAGAAGCCTTAATTCACGGTGGAATAGCAAACAACACAAAAGTTAACATAATATGGGTTAGTTCAGAGGACATAGAGAGAGAGGGAACAAAAAAATATCTAAACGATGCTCATGGCGTTTTAATTCCTGGAGGTTTTGGAAGTAGAGGGATCGAGGGTAAAATTGAAGCAATTAGATATGCACGCGAAAATAAAATCCCCTTCTTTGGAATATGCTTGGGAATGCAGTGCGCGGTCATAGAAGTAAGTAGAAATCTTGCAAAGCTTAATGCTAACTCAACAGAATTTGATCCTGATACAGAGAATCCTGTTATTTATCTAATGGAAAGATGGTTTAATCCACGAACAGGACAGTATGAAATTCGTTCAATAGATTCTCAAAAAGGCGGAACCATGCGACTTGGAGCATATCCATGTACCATTAAGGAAGGAACAAAAGCCTTTGATGCCTATAAAACAAAAGAGATTTCTGAACGGCACAGACATAGATATGAATTTAACAACAAATATATTCCTATTCTTGAAGAAAATGGAGTTGTTTTTAGTGGAACCTCTCCTGATGGTCAACTTGTAGAAATCATAGAACTCAAAAATCATCCATGGTTTTTAGGATGTCAATTTCATCCAGAATTTAAATCCAAACCGTTTAGACCACATCCTCTTTTTAGGGAATTTATTAGAGCTGCACTTCAAGAAAAGAGACTGCTGTTTAAATAAAAAAGGTGCCTCTAAGAGGCACCCCTGCAATTGTTTTAGATTTTCAATTAAGCTTTTACCTGTTTTTCTCCATACTTATCAAAAACAGCCTTTTCTTTAACTGAGGATGCAATTTTATAAAGTATGGTAAGAACAAAAAATCCGAAGGACCAAACACCTAAGGTAATGATTGTTTCTGGTATAGTGGGCCAATATTCAAAAACTCTATCAAATGGATTTGGAATAAAACCACCCACAACAAGTGTAATACCTTTCTCAAGCCACATACAAAGAAATGTACTTGCAGCTCCTATGGCAAGGGTAACTTCCCACTTTCTTAATGGAGGGGTAACTAAAATAAGGACACCTATCGCTGCAAGAAGCACACAAATACTCATTACAGGTACAAGTTTAGAGTATCCCTCTAATCCTTTGAATAGATAGATAATTGAATACTGATGGCTTGTTATTCCACTGTAGAAGGCAGTGAATACTTCAAATAGATAAAAGGCAATTGTAACTAATAGGAAATAGGCTGCTGTTTTTGCAAGGTTCTGAATTGCTTCTTTTCCTGGATCAAAATTGGTAAACTTTCTTACAAGCATACATAAAATTACTAAAAGAGAAGGACCTGATGCAAAGGCTGAGGATAGAAACTTTGCTGCCATAATAGCAGTCATCCAATAGTCTCTACCTGGTAAACCTTGGTACAAGAAAGCTGTGACAATATGGATTGAAGGCGCCCAGCAAATGGCAATATAGAGAAATGGTTTGATCCATCTTGGGGGAGGTGCTCCCTTTTTCTCAGACATAAGAATTACCCATCCGCAGAGAAGGTTCAGAATTAGATAGCCACTTAATACAATCATATCATAAAACATAACAGAGTTAGGTGTTGGATGCAAAAGAACATTAAGTACTCTCATTGGCTGTCCAAGGTCAACAAAGATAAAAAGCATGCACATAAGGATAGATGGTACAGCAAGAAACTCACCTATTACAGCTATTCTTCCATATTTTTTATAGTTATGAAGGTAATAAGGAAGTACAATAGTTACGGCTGAAGCTGCAACTCCAACAAGAAAGGTAAATTGACCAATATATAAACCCCAGGATACATCTCTGCTCATCCCGGTAATTCCTAATCCTATTTGAAACTGATATAAGTAAGTGATAACACCAGCAGTGATTAGTATTGCTAAAAAGAATAACCAGCCCCAGTATCTTGGACTTCCTTTTAACGCAAGTTCAAGCATTTTTCATCCTCCTATAGTAGGTAATATACACTCGGTTTTGTGCCGAGTTTAGCTTTACGCCTAATAGCAAAATTAGAAGAGAGAATTTTTCTTATTTCCGAGTTGGGATCTGTTATGTCGCCATACATTATAGCACCCTTTGAAGCCTCTACACATGCTGGCGGAAGCCCTCTGTCAAGTCTTTCATAGCAAAATGTGCATTTTTCAACAACACCTTTCATTCTAAATGGAAACTCAGGATTTTCGTTCTTTACGTATTGTCTTGGATCTCTCCAGTTAAAGCTTCTCGCTCCATATGGACATCCAGCCATACAGAATCTACAACCGATGCATCTATGCATGTCCATCATTACAATCCCATCTTTTCTTTTGAAGGTTGCCTTTGTAGGGCAAACTCTTACACAAGGAGGATTTTCACAGTGATTGCACAATACTAAAACAGGCATATTTTTAATTTCAGGTGACATGTAGTCATCTTTCATCTCTGGAAAGGCGTTCTTAAATTTTTCTTCCCATATCCATTTTATTTCTTCCTTAGGATTCAATATCTTTGGCACATTATGTATACGGTGGCATACTTCTGTACAATCATGTATTATTTTTTGATCAAGCTTTTTTAAGTCTATAACCATTGCCCATCTTTTAGCCTGTAATGCTTCAGGAGCTTTTTTATATTTTTCAACAAATGCCTCAATCTCTCCTTTACCTACTACCTCAAAAATGGACCAGCCACCAAGTCCCATAAATGTGCCTATACCTAATATCTTTAGGAACTCTCTTCTATTGATATTGCTCATAGTGCTGCCTCCTTCTTGATATTCTCCTTAGGCTCAATGTGGCAATCCCAGCAGTACGGCTTTACCTTTACATAGTTATGACACTCATCGCAGAACTTTGACTTATTTGAATGGCACTGCATACAGGTATTCTGTAAGCTCATATTAAAGGTTTTACCTTGGCTATTTACATATAGAGTTTTTCCATCTCTTACCACCGCATCTCTCCATTCAATAAGCATTTTCATGTGCTCTTTTCTCATGAAGTCCTTGGATTCAACACATTTTCTTTCAGTCTCAGGAAGTTTCATTATCTCAGGTGTATCTATCTTGGGATTAACCTTTGTATAGTCTTTTCCTATGCTAAGTGTAAATGGTAGTGTAACCAATACAAGAAAGATAATCAACCCAAAAATTATTTTTCCTCCGTCATACATAGTTACTCACCTCCCTTTCCTGGTAGTGGCTCCATTCTTAGATTCATCTCTCTTTCTTTTTCACCCTTCATTATCATTGCATTTGCGACAAGTTCAGTAACTCCAGATACTCTCACTCCAGGTACCCAGTAATTCATCAAAGGTGGTAAGGCTGCTCTGTCTATGGCACATATGTTAGCAACAAGGTTAACACCAAATTTTTCATGGACATATCTTACTGCATTTGCCCTTGGAAAACCTCCTCTCATTCTTTGTTCCATTATTTCTCCTGCATTAAGTCCAGAGCCACTTCCGCAGCAGAAAGTTTGTTCTCTTATTGTTTCATCTGGCATATCATAGAAGTGATTACAGACATTTTTAATGATATATCTTGGTTCTTCAAACATTCCCATGCCTCTTGAAACATTGCAAGAGTCATGGAAGGTTACAATTAAATTATCATTTCTGCTTTTATCAAATTTAAGAACACCGTGTCTTATAAGGTCCGCAGTGAACTCGCTTATGTGAACTATTTTAGTTGATTTTGCATGTTCAAATTTTGTTCCTGTAATTGGAGATACTGGTACTTCAAGAAAATCAATAGGTCCAAACCATGTGTCATGATATTGATGCCAGACTCTCCACATGTGTCCACATTCTCCACCAAGAATCCACTTTACCTTTAATCTCTTTGCTTCTTCATATATTTTAGAATGCAACCTCTTTGCCATCTCTAAGGACGTGAAGAATCCAAAATTTCCACCCTCACAGGCAAAGGTACTCCAAGTATAGTCAAGTCCTATTTCATGAAAAAGCATCATATAACCCATACAATTATAGATACCAGGGTCTGCAAAGAGGTCTCCTGATGGTGTTACAAAAAGAATCTCGGCACCTTTTTTATTTATAGGAGGCTCAATTCTTATACCTGTTATATCCTCAATATCATTACACATAAATTCAAGTGTTGATTTCATTGTGTGAGGCTCAATTCCGAGATGGTTTCCTGTTCTATAACAGTTTGCTACAGGTCCTGATATCCAGTCTGTATTTAACCCCAAGAGATTAAGTAACTCTCTTGCCATAATGGTTATCTCTGCTGTGTCAATTCCATAGGGACAAAAGAGAGAGCAACGTCTACACTCTGTACATTGATAGAAGTAATACCAGAGTTCCTTTAATACATCAAGGTCAAGTTCTCTTGCTCCGCCATTTCTTCCGAAAATTTTTCCGCTTGATGTGAAATATTTCCTGTACACAGACCTGAGAAGTTCTGCTCTTAAAACAGGCATGTTTTTAGGATCTCCTGTTCCAATAAAGAAATGACACTTATCAGCGCAGGCACCGCAACGAACACAGATGTCCATAAAAACATGGAATGTTCTAAACCTTTCAATTCTCTGCTTGATTCCTTGAATAACAATATTTTTCCAATCCTCTGGCAGTTTCCAGTCAGGATCAGTAACATGGAAGTCTCTTGCATTGGGCATATCTACATAAGCGAGATTTTTACCCTTTGCTCCATAGCAGTAAAAACCTGGTTTAAACTCTACAGGTAAAGTGTCCATCCAAGGTTTGGATGGCATTTTCTTTAAATTAACATCTGAAATTAATTCTTCTGGTCTTGGAAGTGCCATATTCTCACTCCTTTTCTACTGGTATTCCAGCTTTTTTCATTTTTTCTCTAAATTCATCTTCATATTCTTCATAATGACGATGTTTAACTGGATATTCCCATGGATTTACATGCCTTTCCATTCTATTGTTATTAGCCAAATTTCGTGTAGGACTTAAAAACACACCACCCATATGCATTAACTTACTGAATGGGAAATATGCAAAAAGGATACTTACTAAGAATAGATGAATATAAAACAGACTTCCAATTCCCTTAGGAACAACGGGTTTAAAATAAACCAATCCAAGAGTAAGTTCTTTTATAGCAGTTACATCAACTTTAAAGAAGTATCTCATTAGAATACCAGTTGTGATAATACCTAAGATTAAAAATAGAGGGAAATAGTCTGATGGAAGTGATATATACTTTATTTTAGGATCAAGAATTCTTCTACCAAGCAAGTAAAGAAGTGCAGCTAATATGGTAAGATTCGTTATATAAAGAAGTGGAGAACCAAGAATATGCACTTGTAAAAATGAGTCTAAGGATTCAATTGTATCTATAACCCATGGAGTTTCTGGTGTAAAAAATCTCATATGCCTTAAGAATATCACCAAGAAGGAATAATGGAATGCTATAGCACCAAGCCAAAGCCACTTACTTGAACCCACATAAAGCCTGCCTTGTAAAAGCTCAGCCTTGGTATTTCTAAAAAGGCTTCTAAAAGTAAAAACCTCAAAGAACATTCTTAATGCTACACCCCAGGCAGTTGAGGGATTATCAATTTTGTTTTGTTTAAACCAAAGCGAAGAGTAATGTTGACCTGCTGTTGTTGGTATTCGGTATGGAACGGGAGATTTCCCCCATTTAACAATTCTGTAGATAAATCCTAACACAAATATTATGAAGGCAGCATAGGGAAATACAATGGCAAATAAGGCATTCAGACCAACAACCGCTGTTCCAAAATAGGCAAAGAATATTAATCCTAAAACTGTTATTAATGCTAATCCTATACCCATCTCACCCTACCTCTCTTTAAAATTTTTTATTTATTTTCCAAAATCTTATCATCAACCTCTGTTACGATGTTCCACTTTTTAAGTAACCACCATGTTCTGTCCATAAGTTCCTTAGCTTTGATATCATAGAGCCTCTCTCTATACTTCATAAAAATATCAAATGCTACCAGAGCTAAAGAATCAATCCTTGACATTAATTCCATTAATTCATTAGAATCTGCTTCTTTGTGGAGAGTGCTATATATGGCTTTCTTGATTAAAAAAATAAAGCCAACTGCTTGAGATGGTGTGAAATCCTGTACTGCTCTAATTTGAATAATATTCTCTAAGGGTGAAAGAAAGCTTTCCAAGTCAGCATCCGCAACGATATTATCAATAATTTGTTCAACAGATAGATTTGTGTTATAACCTATAGGATTAGTAAATTTTCTATTTTTTTCTTTTAGAAAAATCTGACTCTGCTGGGGATAAGTTGAAATGATTAAATTAAAAGCCTCATTAATTATATTATCTCTCTTTTTTGAAAGGAGACTCTTAATATCCATCTTTCTCCCTTAGATTAATATTCTGGTCAGGAACTTTGAATAACTATTAAAAAATCGCTTTTTATTTCCCAAGATAAAAAAGGGGCAGATTCCTGCCCCTTACTATAAACTATACACATCCAGTTGGCTTTGGTAATCCTGCATATCTACAGGCCTGCTTTGCTGGTCCATCTGGGAACAAGGCATAAAGATACTTTGTATTTCCTTTATCAGGACCAAAGGCTTTTGCCATTTCCTTAACAAGAATTTTAATCATAGGAGCAATTTGATATTTCTGATAATAGTCTCTTAAAAAGTTAATAACTTCCCAGTGCTGTTCAGTTAATGTAATTCCATCTTGTGATGCTAAGTATTCTGCGAGTTCTGGTGACCAGTCATCAAGATTCTGAATGTAACCATCCTCATCCAGCTCAATCTGTTTTCCCTTAAATTCAATAGTTGCCATGCTTTCAACCTCCTTTTAGTTTTTTAAAAGAATTTTAACATCTTAAATGTCTTCACTTCAAGAGTATATTAACTCTAAAGTATACCACTTTTCCAAGTCAAATAAATTTAGCTTATAAACTTATAAATATTTTTCAGCTTTTGAAGCTTTAACTTTTATTAAATTGCCTTTGCTATACACAGAAAGGAGAGTATTTTTTATATCATCTGATAGGAATACCTTAGTTTTGGTTTTAGAGATTAAGATAGCAGTAAGAGCTCTTATTTCATCATTTTTATGGTTTAGCATATTTTTTAATTCATTCTCGTCAATATTTATATAATCCGTAAGATTAATTTTAGATGAAAGCCTAATCATGCTTCTTAAGACACTTTCTAAGAAACTTTCTTCCTCTCTTTGAGACCATAAAATTGGAATAATATCCTGAAAGAGCGAAGGTTCTGCATAAACTATCTCTCCTATCAACTCTGCAGCTCTCCAACCTATTCCTCCTGATTCATCAGTCATTGACCAAAGAAGTTTTCTAATTGTATTTCTCAAAGGTTCAATTTCACCTGCTTCCACATAAGCCTTTGCAACATATCCCATTGCCTTAATTGCTCTCCATGAAATAGGATTTTCTTTGTCATAGGAAAAAGAAATTAACCATCCGAAAACATTAAGATTATTTAATGACACCCTTTCAATTTGTTCAAAATTTTCCTCTTCCAATAGGCAGAGAAAATCCTTTTTTGATATCTTTGTCTTTTCCTTTGTTGTTCTTTTAATACTCTCTGTCATAGGTTTTATAAAAAAAAGTCTTCCTGAGAAAATCTGATTTTTCAAATAAACATACTGATGTGTCTTGTAATCATAAGCTTTATCTCTTAGTTCATAATTTACTCCAAGTTCTATCTTGTCAATACCCTCTGGAGATGCAAGCATCATTGCATCAACTAAAGCTTCTCCCTGATTATGTCCTGTGGGTTCGCATACATATACCGCTCCGCATTCACATTTTCCATATATAACTTCCCCAAACTCAGTAATTTTCTCACTCGGTGGCTCAATTATTCTTCCACAAAAAAGACAAGTTGGCAGTTCTCTCTTAGGCATTTTTTATCTCCTTATAAATTTTTGCTATTTTTAAAATTCCTTTTACCCATTCTTCCGTTCCAAGAGCATGAATATGGATATAGGTTCCAAGGGTATTTTTATAAACAGCACCATCCATATTTTCTACTATTCCCTCACCTCTCACCATCTGAAAACTCATGGTAGGTAAGCTTTCATATTCAATAACCTTTGAATAATGAAACTCGTGTCCCTTTAACTCTACCTCTTTTTCATAAAAAGGATTATTTCCTTTTACCTTGGCTATTACATATCCATGGGCTTGAGGTTTTTTGAACATCTTGAGTCTGAAGGGGAAAACTCCCACCATTGGAAATTCACCTTCATTGGTTATCAAGCTTTTACATAGATACATTAATCCACCACATTCTGCATATATTGGCAGACCTTCTTCAGCTTTTTTCTTTATGTCCTTCATTAAATCCATGTTTTTGCTCAAATAACTAACATTTGTCTCTGGAAAACCACCTCCTATATAAAGGGCATCAATCTGAGGAAGCGTTTGGTCTTCAAGGGAGTTTATAAGAACAATCTGAGCACCGCATTTTTTCAACTCTTCAAGGTTTTCTTCATAGTAAAATTGAAATACCCTGTCTCTTATAACACCAATTTTTAAACTTTCTCCCATTAAGTTAAGTTCTTGTTTCTTTTGTATGAATTCTATAGCAGGTGCCTTTTTAGCAATATCTAATATTTTGTCTGCCTCTAAAAATTCTGATACTTTTTGTATAAAATCCAAAGCTTCTTTTTGCATCTCATGTTCCTGATAAGGAAGAAGTCCCATATGTCTTTCTGGCATCTTTATTTCTTTAAATCTCGGAATAGCACCTACCACTTCTACAGAGCAGTATTTTTCTATTGATTCTCTTATTATTTTTTCATGTCTTGGATTGGCTAATTGATTTAATACAACTGCCTTTATTTCAACATCTTTTTCAAACTGAATAAATCCATTAATCAAAGCTGCTACAGATCGAGTCATCTTTGTGCAATCTATAACTAAAATAACAGGGCATCTTAAGAGCCTTGCAAGTTCTGCAGAACTTACAGAACCATCTGCATCAAGTCCATCAAAAAGTCCTCTGTTTCCCTCAATTACTGATATATATCCTCTTGCTCTTTCAGTAAAAGATTGAATAACTCTCTCCTTAGGAATCATAAATGTATCTAAGTTATAGCAAGGTTTTCCTGAAAAAAAACTAAGCCATCCACTGTCAATATAATCAGGTCCCTTTTTAAAGGCAATAACATTTAATC